>JBDTUV010000005.1:0-22008 GCA_040007575.1 Gemmatimonadales bacterium | reverse complement strand
CACCCAGCGCGATCTCTACGACCGGGAAACCAACCTGCGTATCGGTTTCCGGTTCCTGAACGACTTGCTGGCGAAGTTCAACTACGATGTGCACCTGGCCCTGCTGGCGTATAACCGCGGTCCGGCCAACGTGCACAAGATCATTTCCCGTGGCGGCAACCCCGCCAATGGGTACTCCGATGCGGTGCTGAAGGGCTTCCGGCCCATTGCCGCGACTGAGCCGTCCGTGCGCTAGCCTGGAATCCTGAGCGCGATACCCGTTCTCAGGGTTTCCCGCTCGTTCAATCCGTTTGCTTCCCTGAGGGCCTGGATCGAGACGCCGTATCGTCTCGCCAGGCCCCTCAGCGTTTCTCCAGCCCGTACAATGTGGGTCTTCCCTGCAGCATGCTCCGGAGATGGCTCTGCCCTGGGTGAGTCGCGCCCCTCGGGCGATGACACCCGGATGCGCTGCCCGATCCTGATGCGCGCGCGGCCGTCGAGCCCGTTCCAGGCCAGCAGGTCTCGCTGGGTGACGCCATACTCATCGGCGATCTCCGAGATGGTCTCGCCCCGCTTGACCCGGTGGACTGTTCTGGTGCTCGTGCCAGCGGCGACCACCGGCTCGGCCATCCGCAGCGCAACCTTGGTCGAGAGCGCGCCACCAGTGGGAACAACGATCCGCTGTCCGATCCTGAGTCTCCGGCTGTGCGCCTTCGGATTCGCGGCAATGAGCATAGCCTGGCTCACCCGGTAGCGGAGAGCAATCCCACCCAGCGTCTCATTTTTGGCGACGAAGTGCTCGACGAACGTCACCCGCTGCCGGACCGGCAGCTGTGCGTAGGCCGCGATGGTCATCGGCCCGTGTCCAGCCGGAAGACGCACGATGGAGCGGCTTCCCGGAGGTGTGGCGAGCCGGAGATACTGCGGGTTCAGCTCGCGGATCGCGGCCACGGTGGTGTCGGCCAGGCGGGCGAGCACGTCGAGCCCGGTCATGTCGGGCACGATGATCGAGTCGTAAGCCGCAGGCTGGGCCGTGCCCATGCGAAAGCCGTAGCGGGCCGGCTGCTTTGCGATCAGGGCGGCGGCGATGAGCTTGGGGACGTAGTCCTTGGTCTCCCGCCGGAGCAGCTTGGTGTCGTAGAGCCGGAAGAAGGTGGCATCGGAGTTGGTGGAATCGCTCTCGTCATCCGGCAGCCGCCGCAGGCCGCGCGACACCTTGCCCGACCCCGCGTTATAGGCGGCGGCCGCAAGATACAGTGAGTTGAACCGGCGGTTGAGATCGTGGAGATGGCGCACCGCGGCATCAGTGGCGCGAAACGGATCCCGGCGCTCGTCCACCCAGGAGTCCACTCTCAGGCCATATCCCTTGCCAGTCGCCTTCATGAACTGCCACATCCCGACTGCCTTGGCCCGGCTGGTCGCGGTGTTCGAGAAGCCGCTCTCGATAAGGGCGAGATACACCAGATCGCCGGGCAGGTTCTGCCGCTGGAGGCGCTCGCGAATCATCGCCTCGTACCTGGGCATGCGGGTCAGCCAGATTGCCATCCGCTCGCGGCCACGCCCCTGGAAGAAATCCAGGTAGTACTCTACCCTGGCGTGGCTGTTGAACGTCTCGACGTCGATGTCCCAGGTGACGGCATCGGCGAGCTCCTCTGCTCTGGCTGGCACGACGGTCTCGGGAGACGCATCACCGGTCTTCTCCTCCGCTTCGTCGCCGGCGGGACGCGCCGCGGCCAGCTCCTCCAGGACCGCTTCATCCGCGGCCGAATCGGCGGCAACCTTCAGTTCGGCGACGGTATCAGCAGCGACCAGAGCGGAGTCTACAGGCGGCTCCGTAAGATCATCAGCATCTGATGTGGGACCGTAGGCAGAGCGTGGAGTCGAGCCGGCTGTCAGCGGCGAGGAAGATAAAGCTGGTGTGACCGGAGGCGCGGAGCCCGGCCCTCCACAGCCGAGGACGAGAGCCAGGATCAGAGCGAGCGGGCACTGCTTGGATGTGGGCACAGATACCTCCCTGGATGCGGTGCCACCAAGCCCCGCTGGCGCGCGCACCTTCGGAAAAATTTCGGGTGCAGGGTATTACCCCACCCCCCTAGCTGACCTGCAAACCGCCGGACCAGAGGCAGACTGAGGCAAGACCGGGCTCCGCAGGAGGCCTGCACCTGCGTGCTCCGAGGCTCTGAAGGGGCAGACGCCCCTGCTTCAGCGCATGAAAAGACGGTTGCCGAGAATCCGGTTTGTAGCGTTCAGCACTGCCAGGGCCGCGCCACGCGGAGTGTCAGCCTCCGTGAGATAGGAGCCGACCACCCGAGATCCGCCGCCTTCGCCATGGACGGCGAGCGAGACGATCACCACGGTGGCATCGAAGGCCCGAACCGCCTTCACGCCCAGGAGCTCGAAGCTCAGGCCGCCTTGCATCGCCTGGCCGAGGGCAATGACGCAGGCCTGTGCCGAGCAGCGGAGCTCGCCAGCCTGCGATGCCAGCCCCTCTCCCTCACCGGTGAACTGCTCCGAGTCTCTCCAGGTCAATCCGACCCGCGCCCGGCAGCGCCCATTGGCTAGCCGGTCGAGCGTGAACTCGGCGAAGCGGAGCCGCTCGGGAAGTGGGTGGTCTGACGCTGGCATTGGGGTCCTTGAGCAGGCCTGAATTCAGTGAGAACTACGCGGGCCCAGACGGGCAAAGCCCATGCCAGTCAGGCGAGAAGCTGCGTGAGCAAAGCCACCAGATCGTCGTTGGAAACGCGGTCGGCTTGGGCGAACAGTGCGCCCTTGGAGGATGAGGAGAGAGGATAGGTTGCCCAGACCGACCGGTGGCCCGGATCAACGGCGCGGAAGGAAAACACGAGGTTCCAATCGGACGAGCTCGGGCGCCTCTCGGCAGCGATCGAGACGTTCCAGCGCCGTTCAGCGTGCTCGAGGATTCTCCAAGCCATTCTGGAGCTCCGCGTAGAGGAGAAAGGTGGCCAATCATCGCCAGCAGCGGGGAATCAGGTCAAGAGTCTTTCAGCACGGGCATCGTCGGCGGTATGCACATCCCGCAGCAAAGGCAGCTCGTGCCACACGGCGCTGATACGAGCGAGTCGGACGCGGGTCTCGGCGAGAACCCGGTTGGTACCCCATGGCATCGCCGTGAAGATGTCGGGCAGCGGCGTGCGCCCGCCGATCAGGTAATAGCCGCCATCGTGAGTCGGGCCGATCACCACCCCCGCACGCTCGAGATCGGCGCAGGCCTGGCGCAGCACGGTTGCGGTAATCGAGGGACAATCGGCACACACCGCCATCCAGGGATGTCCCCGCGGCATCGCGCGCGCGGTGGCAGCCAGGCGTGCGCCCAGATCGCCCGCGACCTGAGGTCGAAACTCCCACGAATCGCCCAGCCAGAACTCCATCTCCGCCAGCGCTTCGGGCGGAGTAAACCAGATGATCGCGTCCAGCCCAGCGGTGCGCACCGCGGCAAGGACGCGCCCGGCCATGATGCGATAGAGCCTCAGCGCATGGCGGTCGCCCACCTCGGACGCGAGCCGGGTCTTGACCAGGCCCAGCCGGGGAGCCTTGAGCAGAATGGCGAGCGGTGGGGTCACGGCGGCGGAGCCGCGAGGGGGAGTGAGCGGGTAATCAGCTCCGCACGAGCGCCTGGAAGCGGGTGCGAAGGTCTCGGGTAATCTTGCCTTGCTTGCCGGTGCCCAACACCCGGCCATCCAGCTGCCGGATCGCCACGATTTCGCTCGCGGTGCCGGTGAAGAACGCCTCGTCTGCCGTGTACACATCGTAGCGGTTGAGTATCGTCTCTTCGACGTCGTACCCCGCCTTCCGGGCGAGCTCGATGACGGTGTCGCGGGTGACGCCCTTCAGGATGCCGGCGTATGGCGGAGGCGTCCGCAACCGGCCGTTCTTCACCACGAAGACGTTTTGCCCCGACCCTTCAGCCACGGCGCCCGAGCTGTCGAGCATGAGGACTTCGTCGGCTCCGGCGTGGATTCCCTCTACCTTGGCCAGGATGTGGGCCAGATAGTTGAGCGACTTCACCCGGGGCGAGAGCGATTCCCGCTGCGGAATCGGCGTTCCAGCCGTGATCACGTTCAGGCCGGTCTCGTACACCTCTTCCGGCCAGAGCTTGATGGTGTCCACGATGATGATGACCGACGGCTTGGGACACTTGCGGGGATCGAGGCCCAGATCGCCGGCGCCGCGGGTGATAACGTGGCGGATGTAGGCCTCCGCGATTCCGGACCGCCGCACCGCCTCACGGGTGACGCTGACCAGCTCTTTCTTCTCCATCGGAATGATGAGCCAGATCGCCTTGGCGGAGTCGTACAGGCGGTCGAGATGGTCCTCCAGACGGAAGATCTTCCCGCCATATACCCGGATGCCCTCGAAGACGCCATCGCCATAGAGCAAGCCATGATCGTAGACGGAGACCATGGCCGTGCTGCGATCGCACCACTCCCCGTCGAGCCAGATGGTCGGGGTGCCGGACCCCTGTGCCGAGGGGCTGATCTTGGCTTTGGCGCTGGTTGTCATGTTGTCGAATGTAAAGAGGCTACGGGCAATGGGCTATGGGCCGTGACCGCGGGCTATGGGCTCGCCGGCGGCCGCCTGGATGTCGGGTTGTGCAGGGTACCTCGATCGGCCCGCCTGAGAAAGTCGTAGGTCCATCCTGCCGCCATCATGCCGCTGACAGGAGCCACCCAGTAGAGCCAGTGCCCTTGCCAGAGACCACCGACAACGGCCGGCCCCAACGAGCGCGCCGGATTCATGCTTGCACCGGTAATCGGTCCACCCATGAGCGCACAGAATCCGACGGTGAGCCCCACGGCGATTGCGGCAAAGCCACCCGCGACCCGGTCGTCGGTCGCGTAAGGGACAACCTCGCCCGACGGGAACCGCCCTACGGACCAGAAGCCCAGCGTCACCGCCGGATTGATGTGCGCGCCGGAAAGATGACCGAGCGCGTAGATCATGGCGGTGACCACGAAGGCGAAGGCCAGTCCTATGCCGACCGTTCCCAGCTGCCCCGCGCTATAGGCATCCACCATTGCTGCTCCAGGGCCGATCAGCACCAGGAAGAAGGTGCCGAGCGCCTCCGCACCGGCTCGCCGCAGGTCGACCGAGGTGGTCATCGCGTGACGGCTGGCCGGCCGCCAGTCCGCAAGTATTCCGCAAAGTCGTCGGGCAGCTCGCTGTCCCGGATGGCGAGCATCGTTCGCTCGATGTCATACTCGACTCTGACACTCTCCACCTGCGGGGCTCCCGAACCGATCTCGAGCAGCACATAGCCCGCCCGCCAGTCTCCATCCTTGGGCCGCCCCACGCTGCCGGTGTTCACGAAGTGGATGCCCCCCACTTCACGATGCCACGGGACGTGTGTGTGCCCAAAGGCGATCACGTCACCAGCCTTGGCGCCGGCGTGGCTTGCCATCTTCAGACAGAAATCATCCGGACGGTCCTCGGTCCAGTAGAGGGTGTTGAGGGTTGGGCTGCCGTGGACGAGGATGACTCGTGGCCCGGACAGATGGCCCCCATTCGGCAGCAGGTCAATACGAAAGGGCAGGCCGGCCAGAAACTCCTTCATTTCGGCGGAAACGTGCCGCCGGGTCCAGTCGTAGCTGATGTGGCTCAGCTCTTCCTGGCGCGGATCTTCATAGCGGCAGCCGCAATGCTTGTAGTCGGTCCCTACGGTCGAGTCGTAGTTCCCCGCCACGCCGGGAATACCGGCGCTGCGGATGAGCGCCACCGTTTCGTTGGGCCAGGGAGCATAGCCCACGAGATCGCCGAGGTGATAGGTGGCGCCGAGGCCGCTGCGCCGTTTCACGCTCCTCAGCACAGCCTCCAATGCCGGCAGATTGGCATGCACGTCGGAGATCAGGGCGTACTTCACGGTCAGTTCCCTTCCCCTACAATGGCTTGCGGGCGCGGACGAAGGCGGCCATCACCCGGCCGCTTACCTCGCGGGCCAGGACCTCAGTGGCGGGTCCGGTACCGGCAAGAAACGCCTTGGCATCCTCGAACTCGTAGATCCGGGTGGGCTCTATCTCGATCCCCTCGAACCCCGCTTCCCTTAGGCTCTGATGATATTGCTGCTCCGTCAGCGCGCCCGCCACGCACCCCACCCACAGCTCCATGCTGCGCCGGACATCCGAGGGGACTTCGCCCCGGATCACGACGTCGGAGACGGCGAACCGGCCGCCCGGCTTGAGGACTCTGAATGCCTCGGCGATGACTCGATTCTTGTCGGTGGAGAGATTGATGACGCAGTTGGAGATGATCACGTCCACCGAGCTGTCCGGGAGTGGAATGGCTTCGATTTCACCCTTCAAGAACTCGACATTCTCGACACCGGCCTTGCGCTGATTCGCGCGCGCCAGGGCGAGCATCTGGTCGGTCATGTCGAGGCCGTATGCCTTGCCGGTGGGGCCCACCCGCCGGGCGGAGAGCAACACATCGATGCCGCCGCCGGAGCCCAGATCGAGCACTACCTCCCCCGGGTGTAGCTCTGTCAGAGCGGTGGGGTTGCCGCAGCCCAGTGATGCGAGCACCGCCTCCTCCGGCAGGCACGCGTTCTCGGCCTCGGAGTAGAGATTCGAGCTGATCGGATCCTCGGAGCCGCCGCAGCAGCTGGTGGAGCAGCACGATGTTTTTTCGCCGGTAGTCACCCGCAGGGCGGCCTGGCCGTATCGCTCGCGAACCGTGGCCTTCACGTCTTCGGTGCTCATCTTCTCTCCTTAATCAAGTTTTGTTGATGTGTTACAGAAAAAAGAGCAGCTCAGCAGCAGCCGGCTTTCCGCTCCGCGGCTGACGGAGCCGCCGCGAGCCCGTCGAGCAGCTCGGCCACTTCGTTCAGCGTGTCGGGGTTCAGGGTGTAATACATCCAACGGCCTTCCCGCCGGTCGGTGACCAGGTCGGCATCCTTCAACACCTTGAGGTGAAAGGACAGCCGGGACTGCGCGGCATCGAGGGCGTCGGTCAGATCGCAGACGCAGCGCTCGCCAAGGCGAAGCCGCTGTAGGATCGAGAGCCGAGTGCCGTCCGAGAGGGCGTGGAACAGGCGGACGGCGCGATCGGCGTTGGGACTGGTACGTGCGGCCATGACCTAACATATCAAGAACCATTGATATGTCAAGTGGACATTTTCCCCGGCACCGCTATCCCCACCGGTTGAGTATTTCGTGACCCCTGTACCTGGAGCCGGCACCGGTAGCTAATTGAGGGGCAATGACAGATGCCTGGCCGGCGCTTCCCCTCGACTCGTGGCGGGACGCCTACGAGACGCTCCACATGTGGACGCAGATCGTCGGCAAGACCCGCCTTGCGCTCGCCCCCATGGAGAACCATTGGTGGCAGGTAGCGCTGTACGTCAGCGAGCGAGGACTCACTACGTCTCCCATCCCGTCTGGGCACCGCACGTTCGCGGTCGATTTCGACTTTCTCCAGCACAACCTATCGGTCACAACCAGCGATGGAAACGCTGGCACACTTCCGCTCAGGCCTCGCTCGGTCGCCGACTTCTACCAGGACTACCGGTCGTTGCTGAGTTCCCTGGATCTCCAGGTGAAGATCTGGCCCGTTCCGGTCGAGGTCGAGACCTCCATCCGCTTCACCGAAGACCGGACCCATGCGTCCTACGACCCTGATTCCGCCACTCGGTTGTGGCAGGTGCTGGTTCAAGCTGACCGGGTGCTGAAGCAGTTCCGGGGACGCTTCCTCGGCAAGGCCAGCCCGGTGCACTTCTTCTGGGGAGGCTTCGACCTCGCCTCGACGCGGTTTTCCGGCCGCCGGGCTCCACTACACCCCGGCGGCGTGCCGCATGTGGGAGACTGGGTCATGCATGAGGCTTATTCCCACGAGGTGAGCAGCCTCGGATTCTGGCCCGGCCGAGGGCCGAACCCGGAGCCAGTGTTCTACTCGTATGCCTATCCCGAGCCGGTAGGCTTCCGGAGCTATCCGGTCAAGCCGTCTGCTGCCCGCTATGACGAAGAACTACGGGAGTTCGTGCTGCCGTATGAGGCCGTGCGGACCGCGGCTGATCCCGACGAAGCCTTGCTCGAATTCGCTCAAACTACCTACGGCGCGGCCGCCGACCTGGGCCGCTGGGACCGGGCCGCCCTGGAACGGGCGACAGGCGGTCTGGCGGTCGGGCGGTCAATGTAGAACCAAATCGGCATATTATGTGTTGTCACACATAGTGCGTTCACGAAGCAGCTCAGTGCCAGGGATATGAACCCCAGGAGACAGTTATGGCGTACCCCTCGACCAGCACGATCCTGCCCCAGCGCCTGAACGCGGCATTGGCGCTTCTGCGTATCGTGGTAGGCGGGATTTTCGTCGCCCACGGCGCCCAGAAGCTGTTCACGGTTGGTCTGGCGGGCGTCGCCGGCATGTTCGGCCAGATGGGGGTACCGCTGCCGGGGATCACCGGTCCGGCCATAGCATTCCTGGAATTCTTCGGTGGAATCGCCTTGATACTCGGCCTGTTTACGCAGCCCATCGCCCTGCTGCTTGCGGTTGACATGCTGGGCGCGATTGCCCTGGTCCAGATCAGCAAGGGTCTTGTCGGCGGTTACGAGTTCGAGCTGTCGCTCCTGGCCAGCGCGCTCGCTCTGGCTCTGGCCGGCGCCGGCGAATATTCGTTCGACAGGGTGCTTGCCGCCCGGAAAGCGGAGGGCCAACGTCATGGCTGACAACATCACCGGACTGCATCACATCACCGTCATCGCCGGGGATCCCCAGGAGAATCTGGACTTCTACGTCGGGGTCATGGGGATGCGACTGGTAAAAAAGACCGTCAACCAGGACGTACCGGGGACCTACCATCTCTTCTACGCCGACGGCGCCGCGCACGCCGGCACCGACCTGACGTTTTTTCCCTGGCCGGACATGGCGCCAGGGCAGACCGGAGTCGGACTCACGGTGGAGGTGGCGTTGGCGGTTCCGGCCGGCGGCCTGGGATATTGGGCCGAGCGGCTCACCGGCCAGGCGGTGGAAGTGAGCGACCCGGCGACGCGCTTTGGCGAGCGACTGCTCACCTTCGCCGATCCGCATGGGCTTCGGTTAGCGCTGGTGGAGACGGCCGACCGGCGCGATTTCACTCCATGGGGAAAGAGCGTGGTGCCCGAGGCCTACCAGGTCCGCGGTCTCCATGGCGTCCGCCTGCTGGAGCGGAATGCAGCCCCGACTACTGATCTCCTGGTGAATACGCTGGGCTTCGAGGAGGTGGGCGAGGAGGACGGGTGGCGCCGGTTCGCGCTGGCGGGTGGCCGCTCCGGCCGGGTGGTCGACATCAAGCAGCTTCCCAGCGAGCGGCAGGGCACCTGGGGAACCGGGAGCGTGCACCACGTCGCCTGGCGCGTCCCGGACGACGCCACCGAGCTCAAGGTGCAGCACCGTCTTCAGAATGTGGGACGGCGTCCGACTCCGGTCATCGACCGGTTCTGGTTCAAGTCGGTGTACTTCAAGGAGCCGGGCGGCGTGCTATTCGAGATCGCCACCGACGGGCCCGGCTTCGGGGTAGACGAGCCACTCGATGAGCTGGGCGCGTCTCTCGTCTTGCCGCCATGGCTGGAGCCGAGCAGGTCCCAGATCGAGGCTAGCCTGCCTCGGTTGCAAACGCCGGAAAAGGTTGCGGGCGAGCCGCGCCGATAGGACACCGTGTGAGTATCCAGGGCCTCCACCACATCACGGCAATCTGCTCCGACGCCGCCCGTACGGAGGAGTACTACACCGACACGTTGGGATTGCGTCTGGTGGGACGGTCGGCGGATGCTGGCACGGAAGACCGTCACCTGTATTTCGCCGCAGGCGATGGAGAGCCGGGCAGCATCATCTCGTTCATCGAGCGGCCAGGAACACCACCGGGGCGAGAAGGAATCGGCGGCACCCATCACTTCGCCCTGCTGGTGGAAACCCGCGACCGGTTGCTGAAGTGGAAGCGACGTCTCACCGACCGGGGCATTTCCGTCAACGGGCCGCTGGACCGGCATTACTTCGAGTCCATCTATCATCGGGATCCCGATGGCACCGTCATCGAGATCGCCACCCGCGGCGCTGGGTGGACCCGGGACGAAGCCCCGGACCGCATCGGCACGGAGCACCGGCCGCCACCCGCGGAGATGTTGAAAGGAAACCGGGACCAGGAGCGGATCCGGGCCGAGACCTGGCCCCAGCCCGTGCCGGAGATTACGCCGGACATGCGGTTCCGCACGCTGCACCACGTTACGGCCATCGGAGCCAGCATCGACCGGGTGCACGACTTCCTGCACGGCGTGCTCGGCCTGCGGCGGGTGAAGCGCACCTCGAACTTCGACATGCCTGACTCGTTTCACTGGTACTGGAGCGCCGGCCGCGGCGAGCCTGGTACGGTGGTGACGTACTTCGAGCGACCCGGCCAGGCCGCCGTCACCCACGGTCCCGGACAGATCGATCACTACGCTCTGGCAGTGGACGACGACACCGCCCTGACCGAATGGCGTCTACGGCTGCTCGCCGCCAGACTCCCGGCTACGCCGATTCAGGACCGGGGGTATTTCAAGAGCTTTTTTACCCAGGATCCCGACGGCCAGACGATCGAGCTCGCCACCCGAGGACCCGGGTTCTCGCTGAAGGACCAGGAGAAGAGAAAATGAAGGGACCCCATCAGGGCCAGCCGGTTCGAACGGCAGGCACACCTCTCAGCAGGGCGCGCGGCGCCATGGTGATGCTGCACGGGCGCGGCGCCACGGCAGAGAGCATCCTGTCCCTGGCCTCCGAGCTGGACGCTCCGGACTTCGCGTATCTGGCACCGCAGGCCGGAGGCAACAGCTGGTGGCCCCTGAGCTTCCTCGCCCCGATCGCGAGCAACGAGCCCGGCATCTCGTCCGCCATGGCGGCCGTGGAGGATGTTCTTCGGCAGACAACTGCTGCCGGCATTTCACCCGAGCGTACCTTGCTGCTCGGCTTTTCTCAGGGCGCCTGCCTCGCCACTGAATTTGCGGCGCGCAATGCCCGCCGGTACGGGGGCGTGGCGGCACTGAGCGGGGGCCTCATCGGACCCGACGGCACGCCGAGAGACTATGCGGGGTCCCTCGAGGGAACGCCGGTGTTCCTCGGCTG
The DNA here is from genome assembly GCA_040007575.1 of Gemmatimonadales bacterium. Classification (GTDB taxonomy): domain Bacteria; phylum Gemmatimonadota; class Gemmatimonadetes; order Gemmatimonadales; family GWC2-71-9; genus CAVVWJ01. The sequence goes on along the minus strand of JBDTUV010000005.1, from coordinate 10,944 downwards.
CAGCGATGTGGACTCGCACATACCGGCCGAAAGGGTTCGGCTGTCGGCCGAGATGATGCAGAGGCTCGGTGGGGACGTCACGATGCGGCTGTACCCGGGAATGGGCCACACGATCAACGAGGATGAGATTGCCGCGGTTCAAGCCATGATGGAGGCGGCCGCCCTCAACCCGTCGGAATCGTAAAGCTGAACTGGCTGCCCTTCCCCGGAGAGTACCCGCGTGTAAGCGGTACGGCGGTAGAGAGTAGTGTGACTGGGCGCAGCTATCGGAGGAGCGGCGACAGCAGCCTCACCATGGTCACAATCACCACGATACCTGCCAGGTCCAGCGCCAACCCGTGCCGGATCATCCGGCCCAGCGGGATGTAACCCGAGCCATAGACGATCGCATTACAGGGCGTCGAAACCGGCAGCATGAACCCAAGGCTCGCGGCCATGGTGGCGCCGAGCGCCGGTTCCAGCGGATCGAAGCCGGCGGCATGGGCGATGGAGATGACCACAGGCACCACCATGTTCGCGGCAGCGGTGTTGGAGGTGGTCTCCGACAGTACGACCGCCACCACCACCGAGGCCACCAGCATTCCGAAGCTTCCCTCGATGGGGAGCAGCCCGGTAAGCCCGCGCCCCATCGCCTCCGCCAGGCCGGTCTGAAACGAGAGCACTCCCAGCGCAAAGCCGCCCCCGTAGAGCAAGACCACCCCCCAATCGATCTGGACCGCCTCCTGCCAGGTGATTGCGGCGCCCTCCTCGCCGGGCAGTATGAAGAGGAGCAGAGAGCCAAGCAGCGCCGCTACCCCCTCCGGCAGCCGCCGCGTCAGGCTCATATAGGCAGCACTCCCCTCCCCTGCCACGATGGCCACGATGCCAGGCAGAATCCAGAGCGACACCGTCAGCAGGAACGCAATCGCCACCGAGCGCTGACCCCGGGTCCAGGGGCCAAGCCGTGCTCGCTCCCGGCGGATCAGCTCGGCACCAGCGGGCAGCTCGCGAACACCGGCCGGGGCAACAGCGTTGAGGTAAGCGTACAGGAAGATGAACAGCACCAGCACGATCGGAACCCCGATCAGCATCCAGCGGAAGAACGGAATCTCCACCCCAATCTGGGAGCGGATGAACCCGAGACCGATCACGTTCGGGGGCGTGCCGACCGGAGTGGCCAGGCCCCCGATCGAGGCGGCGAACGAGGTCATCAGCATGAGGCCGGTGGCGTAGCGGGGATCGATCGTCGCGCCGGCGCCGGGGGCACGCAGTGCAGCAAGGATGGAGAGCCCGATGCCGAACATCATCGCAGTAGTGGCGGTGTTTGAGATCCACCAGGAGATGAACGCGGTGACCACACCGAAGGCGAGCAGGATGCGGCTGGGCCGGGCCCCGACCCAGGGGAGGGAGAGAACCGCGTAGGCCACCCGGCGATCGAGCCCGTGGAGGAAGATGGCGCGCGACAGGATGAACGCCCCGATGAAGAGGAACATCAGCGGATCGGCGAACGGGGCGAAGACCTCCTTTGCCGGAGCGATCTGGAGCAGCACGCTGACCGCGGCGCCGAGGAGCGCCGTCACCGGGAGCGGCAGCGCTTCGGTTATCCAGAGGACCACCACTGCCCCCAACACTGCGGCGAGACGGTGCGCCGGGGGTTGAAGCCCACTCATAGGAAGGGCGAGCAGGAGGACGAAAACCGCGGGAGCAAGAACGGCTCCGACTCGCCGGCGGGCGGACGGGCGGACGGGAGGGCGGACAGGCGGACGGGCGGTCAAGCGGTAAATAAAGCGGCGGTAAGTGAAGAGGCGGAAGGGGCGAAGAGCGCCTTACGGATGGCGTCTCCTGGGCATAGAATTGTTGCTCTGCCTGGGACAGGTCGGGCCGGCCCCTCGGCCCTCCACCCCCCAGCGAACCGCCCTTCTCGTGGGAGGGGCTCCGGCCGTAAACTCGGCCCCGGAGCCGTCATGCCCACGAGGTCGCGCCTTCACCGCCCCGATATCCGCGTTGTCAGCGGGCTCCCCCAGATCGAACCGATCATCCTCACCGCTCGGGGCGAGGCATTCGACGACCCCGCGTGGGTGTTCGAGCCGAAGTACGACGGATTCCGCGGCTTCGTCTACAACTCGGGAGCAGGCTGCGAGATTCGATCGCGCCGGGACTTTCGCTTCGACCGGTTCGGGGATCTCTGCGACCGGATCGGCGGAGTACTGGGTACTCGAGAGGCCATTTTCGACGGGGAGGTTGTCGCCCTCAATCGGCAGGGGAAGCCGGTCTTTCGCGACCTGCTCCGAGGCCAGGGATACCTTGCCTTCGCGGCGTTCGACCTCCTATGGCTCGACGGCGCCGACCTCCGACCTCTGGCGCTAGCGGGGCGCAAACGCGCCCTGAGTGACCTCCTCCCAAAGGACACCGGCCCGCTCTACAAGATTCTCACTCTCGAGGAGGACGGGCGCGCCCTGTTCAGTGCCATCAAGAAGATGGATCTGGAGGGGATCGTGGCCAAACGAAAGAGCGATGCCTACGACTCGGCCACGACGTGGTTCAAGATCAAGAACCCCGGCTATAGTCAGGGCGAGGGGAGAGTAGACCTGTTCAGGAGGCGAGACCGGTCCAGGCGCCGGTCGGAGGTTCCAGAGTAAGGGAGCTGCCGAGCCAGGATCCCCCCTTCCAGCTCGAACCGAATATCCGTGTTCATCTGGTGGCTAACTCTCGTGAGCTACCGGTGTTTGCTGCCCGGGCAAGCTGATCTCCGCTAGCGCCGGCAGCTCCGCGCGCGCGATCCGTTCTGCCTCTCGCTTTACCAATCGAAGCGTCTCATACCGGATCAGCAGGATGCCGGGTGAGAAGACCGACCAGTAGCGGCGGAACTGGGAGCGGGACTCGGGATCCGTGGTGACGACCCTGGTCTCGGTGCGGAAGATCGACGCCTTCTGTCCGAGCGGCTTGACTGCGAAGGTCCAGACGATCTTGGCGTAGCCTGGTTCCTTGAAGCTGGCGAACGCATCCGGCAGCAGGCTGAGGAATTCGACAGGCGCCTTCCACGGTTGGGTGACTGCACCAATGACGAGCTCGCGTCCCGGCTCCTCGGCCAGAATGCACCAACCGAGGGCGAGGACTTCCGCCACGAAACCGGGTGCGTGCTCGCGCTTCAAGCGTTCTCCCCCCATGAGCAGCTCTCGGCCGGTGAAGAGGGCCCGCACAATGGTGGATCGCTGCAAATCGAGGTCGCGAGCCACTCCGAAGGTCACCTCCGCGGGTGCGGCGACTCTGGTTTGATGGACCTCACGGACTTCGTACTTGGGGATGAACCCATCGACCAGAGGATCGCGAGGCCCGCCGCGAGCCACCTTGCCGTACCGATACCAGGTAACGCCGGCATAGCCCAAGCCGAGCAGCGCCACGGCGCCAGCGCCGGCGCCCATCACTCCTGCCGTCTTCCGAAGAGCCCGTCCCATCGAGTCCTCACTTCCTGGACTGTCTGGCTAGGTGGGTTGCCGGCCGCCGCGGTGTAATGCTTTCCCGCCGGGCGCGTCAGCAGGTATGAAGGCAATTGTTCACGTAGCTCGATACCAATACAACAAGGAGTACTGCCAATGAGCAACTCTCCCGACCTGAGCCTGGGATGCGCCTGTGGCTGTACCGGCACCGAAGAGTGCCCCTGCGGCGCCGGCATCTGCGGGTGCGGATGCGAGTAATACAGACCCGAGAACACGAGCCCGCCGGAGGTGCTGGACCGGGACCGGCGGGACTCGTATCCTACCCCGCTATGAAGCCGACACCCATTTGCGGTCCCCTGGTGCTCACCCAGGCCGGAGATCCTCAGCGTGACGCTCGGCGGTACCCTGACGCTCACCTACAGCCGTACCGAGTTTTCCACGATCACTGTTTCGCTGGTCGAGGCTTCTGTCGATGGTAATGGAGATCTGCAATTCATCGCGACGCCGTCGGCAGGCGCTGCAGTCTGGAGAGGCTCGTTCAACGGTACGGGTTTTTTAAACGGGCGCTTCGGCTGTCAGGAGTGCTACTCCGGGGTCTGGCAGGCGAAGCGCCGATAGAGCCGTTGCCCTGCTGCCGGACACTTGACTCGCACTTGACGGCCTGCCCTTAGCCTTGCCTCCACACTCGGCCCATTCCTTTCTCTGGCCTGCTGCCCTCCCGGAGAACCGGGCCCAAGTCTTTCCCATCTGGAGGCTTCGCATTGCCGCTCCGTCTGACAACGGTGATGGTGGTGGATGACGAGCCATTCGTGCGCGCCCTCGCCCGGCGCATGTTGGAGGACGCAGGGTACCAGGTCTATGAAGCCGGCGACGGGGTGGACGCACTCGCGCTGCTTGCCGAGCTCGGCCGGGTGGATGCGGTGATTACGGACCTACGCATGCCCGACATGGACGGGTTCGCGCTCTCGGCCTATCTCGCCGGCCATTATCCCCGGATTCCACGCCTGATCATCTCCGGCTTCGATCTGCACCCCGACGATGTCGCGGCACTTGGACCACTACTACTCAAACCGTTTAGCGCGGAGCAATTGGTGGAAGGCCTGCGTCAGGTGCTGCTGCGGGACGCCCACAGAGTCTAACCTGGGGTGTGACAGCTCGGTCCTCAATTAGAAGCACACCCGGCGAGAGCAGGGGCCGCAAAGCCACTGGCCCTCGCAGGGAGTTCATGCGTCAGTATCAGGTTCTCCCGTATGCTGCCGAAGTCGAAGTCTCCCAGGAGACGATCGAAGCGAGTAGTCGTGCGGTGCAAGTTGGTGTAGTGGCGCATCTCTTTGAGCCTGCTGAGGTGCATCCGTGGTTGATCAGGATCGAATTCCCAGGGGTGCACGTAGAACACGACGGGGCGTCCCTCGGAATTGCACCGCTGCACGAGTCGACGAGTGACGGCATAGGGAAAGATTCGGAAGTAGCCGCCGCCACCGCACGGAACGCGGCAGCCCAGGACCTGCGCGCAGCTCACCGGCAACTCGATGATCGCGTCGGTGGCCCGGTAGGCCGTAAGTGGGGCATGGCGGATACCATAGTCGGGATGGAATCCGATCGGAAACACGGACGAGTCGTACTTGATGCCATGTTTGGCCATGATCTCGTAGGACCAGAGCGTCCGGCGGGTGACACTGAACGATGGTGCCCGAAACCCGGTTACCGGCTGCCCGGAGGCCTGACGCAGGATGGCCAGCGTGCCGGCGAGCTCGGCGTCGAGCTCGCCGGGCGTCATGGAGGTCAACAGGCGGTGGGAATAGCCATGGCAGGCGATCTCGTGTCCTTCTCGCGCAATGTCCCAGATCAGATCCCGCAGCCGCTCGGCCAGCCAGCCAAGCACAAAGAACGTCGCCTTGGTATGGTGCTTGTCGAGCAGTTGGAGAACCCGGGCGGTGTTCGTCTTGACTCGCAGCTCCAGGAGGTCCCACTCTTGGTATGAAATCACCCCGGTCAGGTTCTTGACCTGGAACCAGTCCTCCACGTCTATGGTCATCATGTTGATCATGGATGCTGCTCACCAGGACCTGAGAGTCGCGCATCGACGCAATACAACTGGCCGATCTCGCTAATGGAGCCGATGGTGAACCCAGCACCCTCGAGCAGTCGGCATACGGTATCCCGCCGGTAGAAATAGACCGGGCAATCGAGCGCTGACAGGCGAGCCTTTCGAACCGGCACCCGCCAGGTTCCGGCCCGGGGCCAGGCGGAGAGAAACCGCCGCTCGGAGAGTCGCCGAATTTTTGCCAGGCGTGACCTGGGATCCGCGATATAGTCCCAGAAGCCGATCGCGATCACGAGATCGAAGCGTTCCTCTGTCACCCAGTGTTCGATATCGGCACGTACGAAATCACAGTGTTCAGCTACGCCGGTGCAGGCGACGTGCTCGGCCGCCAGACGTAGCATTTCGGGTGCGACGTCCACGCCTACTACGCGACTGGCTCCGCGCTTCGCGAGCTCGGCGACGAAGCGGCCCGATCCACAGCCGACATCGCAGATTCGCGAATCCCGAACATCTCCAGCCATTCCCATCACCCAGTCGAAACGCTCGAACATGTCCCGACGGAGCCAGTTATCCAGCGCTCTCGCGACTGGATTCTTACGTCCGGAATAGATCGTATCGAACTTTCCGGCGACGCCATTCCAGTATGCGGCGACCTTCTGAGCGGTGTCCTGCGGCATGGGGCTTCCTGACGAAAGGAGAGGGTCAGGGCTCAGGTGCATCTGGCCCGTCGGCCAACACGCCAACTGTGCACTCCGGCCATCAAGCCGAAGTCAAGCCTCTGACCCCACCCGGTCGCACGTCATAGATTGACGGAAGTGGCTGCTAGGCAAGGGGTTACGATCATGTCGCGGCCGACTCCCGCATTGTTCGCTGCAGTGCAGCCGAGGTGGGGACTGGAGTCTCCGACATTGCGCCCCAGTCCGCCGATCCTCAATATTTCAGCAGCACAACTGACTACCCAGCAACGACACGATGGCCACGACTCTCACCTGTCTCGCCTGCGGCAGCGATCTCGGCCCCGGGAACCGCTTCTGCTCGCAATGTGGAGCCGGGGTGCGCTCCTGTGTGACCTGTGGAAGGCCTCTCCTGGAAAGCGAGGGGTTCTGCCCCAGTTGCGGCACCGCGGCCGATTCCACCGCCATTCTCGATTCCAATGCTTCACAAGAGGCCGACCCGGCCTCAGGCTGGGCCGAAGTGGTCCAGCGCCTGCGGCGTGCTACCCTCGGAGAGTTCGAGATCGGCCCCGAGCTCGGGCGAGGGGCCATGGCTGCCGTTTTCCTGGCGCATGAGATTTCGCTCGACCGAAAGGTCGCGATCAAGGTCATGTCGCCCGGCCTGCTCATGGATGAGGGGATGGCCGAGCGATTCAAGCGTGAAGCCATCACCATCGCGAATCTGAATCACCCGAACATTGTCTCGGTGCACTCGGTGCGGCAGGCAGAGGGCCTGCACTTTTTCGTGATGCGGTACATCCGCGGGCGCGCGCTGGAGCAGGTGATCCAGCAGGCCGGCAGGCTTCCGCTTCCGATCGTCCGCTCCATACTCTCCCAGGTGGGATCGGCGCTCAGCTACGCGCACCGCTCTCGAGTAGTCCATCGTGACATCAAGCCCGCCAATATCCTGATCGACGAAGACGGCAATGCGGTCGTCACCGATTTCGGGATAGCCAAGGTGGCCGAGCAGCCCAGTGAAACGCATCCCGGTGCGCTGGTCGGTACGCCTGCGTACATGAGTCCGGAGCAGTGCAGCGGCGCCGAGGTCTCGGGGGCGTCGGACCAGTATGCACTCGGCGCGGTCGCCTACGAGATGATCACCGGCGTCTCGCCCTTCATCGGCTCGACCCTGACAGTCATGCGGGCGCACCTCGAGCAGCCGCCGCAGCCCATCCGGGATCGGTGTGGGGAATGTCCGCCCGACCTGGAGGCGGCCGTGCTGCGCATGTTGGAGAAGGATCCGGGAGAACGTTGGCCCAGCATCGCTCAAGCGAAGGCGGCGCTTGGTGCAACACCGCTGGAGGAGGAGGATCCGCTGCTGGCTGAGCTTTGCCGGCTCGCCGCTCCCGACTCGGACGCCTCACTTCCGGGCAGGCGAACTGCGACTACTCCAAAAACGAGAGCGCCCGCGGCGCGACCCGTCACGCCGTCGGGACTGGTGCGCAGCATCTCCATTCTCCCGCCACCGGCTGCCCTCGAGACGGGTGACAGCTTCATGTTGGTGGCCCTGTTGCTGGGGGAGCGTGGCACCCCGCTGCCCGGCCAAGCTGTACAATGGGCTACCGACACGCCCGAGGTACTCCGCGTCGATGGCTCGAAGGGGGCGGCTACTGCGGTGGCACCCGGCTCCGCTCGGCTCACCGCAACGTGCGAGGGGATCCGCGCGCGACTCCAGGTGCACGTCGCTCCGCCGGTAGTGGACGAGGCCGATGTGCAGGCAGACGCCGGGGTCGTGGCGATCCAGGTCTCGGCCCCACCGAAATCGGTGAAAGCAGGCGACTCATTTGTGCTGACCGCCACCCCCCTGGACTACCGGGGTGGCTTCCTGCTGGGCCGCACGGTGCAGTGGAGCACGAGCGATGTAGGCGTCGCCATCGTCACGGCGAGCGGTTGGGTCGCGACACTGGGCCCGGGATCGGTTGTCCTGCAGGCCAACTGCGAGGGAGCCAGCGCCTCGGTCAGCTTCCACGTCGGGGAGGCGGCACCCGCTCCGAAACGGGCGAGACCACCGCTAGCGAAGCCGCGAGAGTTCAAACCCGTGCCGGAGGAGCACCGTCCGGTCAGACGGCGGCGGGGTTCACGCTCGCGCCGGGTCCGGCTCCTGGCCGCGTCGGTGGTCGTCCTTCTTCTCATGCCGGTGCTCTGGCTCTACGGCGGGTTGCGAGAGATTGCGCTCAACCGCTCGACGCAGTCCGCGACGTTAAGGCCTGTGGACGGCGAGGTTTTCCAGTTGACCCCCACCGAACCGGTCGCGGCCATCCTCAGGGGTGCGCCGGCTTCCGTGAACATCGGGCGTCGATCCCGCCGACCCCTGCTTCCCGGGGCTTCCCTGAGGCTGGTGGCCGAGGTCCGGGACCTCGCTGGACGGACAGTGCCTGGTTCCAGGGTAAGCTGGTCCTCCACCGATCCCGGCGTGGCACGGATCGACTCGGCCAACGGCTGGGTAATCGCAGTCCGTCCCGGCCGCACACGGGTGGTCGCGACGAGCGGCGAGTTGCGAGACAGCGCCGTGATCGTGGTGCGACGCCCCCTAGAGGAGCCGCCGGCCGCAGCCTCCGTGTCCATCTCCCCGCACGACTCTCTCCGGGTGGGCGACACCCTCACTCTGGCTGCTGTCGCGCTCGATGGTACCGGGGCTCCGCTAGCCGGCGCGGAGGTTTTTTGGAGCTCGACCGAGCCCGAGGTCGCCGCGGTGGAAGCGCGAACCGGGCGGGTGCGGGGGTATGCTCCCGGCAGCACGACTATCATCGCCACGAGCGGGTCGCAAGTCGCGAAATCTCCACTGACTGTGCTCCCAGCCGACGTGCCCGCCGATACGCTCTCCGTTCAGGCCTATGAGTCGGAGCCCTGGCTACCCGCGGAGCCGGTAGAAACCGCAGACGAAGCTGCCGTCACCATCCCCGAAGACGCCGGGATTTTGACCGGCGTGCAGCAATGCTATGACGCGCTTCGCTCCAAGGACGTCGCGCGCGTGGCAGAGCTGTACCGGCCGACGAAGAAGTCGGACAAGGACAAGCTGAATAAGCTGACGCGCATTCTCCGGACTGAGGAGTGGTCGGCTGTCGTGGGCGAGCGAGTCGATGGTACTCGGCAGCTTGGTACCGAGGCGGCGGCGGAGTTCAGCTTCCAACTGGTGTGGAAAGACGCGTTCGGCGGCCGTCTGACCAGCCGGCCGGTTTTCCGCGCCGAGTTCGCCAAAAACGGGAATGGGTGGGAGATGTCCAGCTGCCGGATCGTGGGATCACCGAAACTCTAACAGTCATTGCGAGGCTCTCAGTCGCGGAGCCCAATCGCCAGCCCAAGGCGGACAACGACATTCGAGCCAGAGCTCGATGCTACGGGCACCGCGGTGCCGTTCGATCGGCTGGTCAGCGTGCCGCTTCCCAGCCGGTTGTACCCGAAGGTAGCGCCAAAGTCGAGATTGAGGCGCGAGCTCAGCCGGATGAGCACCCCACCTCCGCCGTTCAGCTGCATGAAGATCGAGGACAGCGAAAGATCGCCCTCTGAAAAACCGACCTTGAGCAGCGAGAGGCGGCCCGAGACGTAGGGCGCCACAACATTGCTCCCCGCGTGAATCCGGTAGCGGGGCTCGATGAACCCGCCGTAGAGCCGTGCGTTCTCCGATCGGTTCCGGATTTGATGGACGGTAAATTGGAAGCCGGCGCCCACCGACAAGGCCCCGGGCGTGTAGCGGAACTGTGCTTCCCCACCCAGGCCATCCTGCAGGCCGGTGAACACATTGCCAAACACCCCGTTGACGAGTCCGGACGCCTGGAGCGAGAACGGTTGCGCCGATTGTGCCTCCAGATCGCCGAAGAGTGTTCCCAGTATGACCCATGGCACCAGCCACAGGCAGACGCTCAGACGATTCATGGTCGCTGGTGTTGGCGCGTGGCGGCAGGCGGAATCGCTCGGAACTGCCGACTTGAGGAGGAGGTCGTCGGCGCAGTTCCTGGTGTCACAGTATAGGAGAACTGTATCGGCGAGTCGGCCAGACCCGAGCTGGAGGCCATAGCGCAATACTCGTCAGGTGTTGTGCCTGTCCTCTGGAAAGCGCTCGCGTATCCCCCGATGTCGGTGGAGTCCTGGAAACCGACGATACCGTCGCACGTAGCCCACTGGACGGGCACCTCACTAACTCCGTTCCTGTACCGGTCCACCACGCGGACGACCAGCGCTTGCGGCAGAACGCTATCGACCGGAGCCGATTGATCGTCACCAGAGGTGTACTCGAGAGTGACCGCGGCATCGGGTAACGCATCGACAGTCACCCGAAAGACGAGTTGCGTCCCCCCTGCCTGGAGTTCCACATACTGACTACCGGCCACTTGGGAGAGGGTCCAGGCCTGCAGCTTTACGACGCCACTGGGATCGCTCGTCGTGCTCACAGGCTCCACGGAGCCGCCGTCTGAGACCGAGATCGTGACGGGGGCGTCCGCCACAGGCTGACTTGCCGCGTCGGTGAGCGTCCACGACACCGGCGCTACCAACCGAGTGCCGACCACTACCGGACTGGGGGGAGTGGGATTGGAGACGGCTGCCACGCTAGGCAGGGTGATTGTACCAGACAGCACCTCGCTCGCCGGAGCCGTGCTGGCGAACCGCAAGGCGCGCGCGCCCGGGCCGCCGACAATAGCGAGATCGGTGTAATCGGCCCGGCCCTGGTCGTTGGTGAAAGCACCGGCTTGACCGCCGAGCGTGCCGTCTCCCGAGGCGATAGACGCTTGAATCTGGACGCCAGGGGTCGTGACCGGATTGCCGCTCGCATCCT
>JBDTUV010000004.1:0-24245 GCA_040007575.1 Gemmatimonadales bacterium | reverse complement strand
GGTGCCTATCTTGTTGTCACGCACCTCATCGGAAACGTACTGAGACCCCGTGTCACAGCGGCGACCGACTGGTGGGTTTGAGCGGCATTTGCCGGCTCGAACAGGTGAAGCCAGTCGCGTGCTTCATCCGCCCCGATCCAGCGCCTCGGGGTGCAGTGCGAAAGGTCGGTCCGCGACTCGATCTGACTCGCAGCGCTCACATAGACGAACTAGGTGGGATGGCCATCCGGCCTGGGGATCGAAGCCAAGGCTTTACCGCGCCCTCCCGAGCGGCGAATCAGCCAACCGGCGGCAGGTGAAAGAAGAACGGCGGCAGAGATGCCCCGACCTTGGGTAGTCAATGTGGGGAACGGCCGCCTAGCCACGACTGGGCGGCCGTTCCGTTTTTTGGGGTTAGAGGCCATGGGCTGTGTATTCAAGATACTCTCCGTCGACACAGGGCGGAGAGTCGTTTGTTTCCCCGTCAGCCCATAGCCCATAGCCCATGGTCTCTGTAACCTTCCACCCATGAAGCCGCTGCATGTCCTGGTGCTGAATCGGAACCCCGAGCGGCTCGATGAGTTGGTAGCGCTCCTCCGGAGCGCCGATCACCGGATCGATGTAGCGCCGGACGAGGCCTCTGCCGTCGAGTCACTGGGCGGCACTAGCCTCGATGCGTTGTTACTCGACCTCGGAATGCCCGGTCTGGATCTGTCGGCTCTCCGCAGCGCCATCCTCTCTGATACCGGTGAACCTGAGCCGCTGGACTCCGCGGAGCGGCGCCATTTAGCGCTCGTGCTCCGTTATACTGGAGGAAACAAGCGGAAGGCCGCGCATATTCTAGGCATCTCCCGCTCAACCCTGTTGAACAAGGTGAGAAAATACGGCCTCATGCTCGTCATTCTTGCCGGCCTTCTGTTCTCCGGCCCGGGGCTGTGGGCTCAAGGCAGGCCCGTGCCGAATGGGCGAGTCGACTCCGGGACGCTCAGCTTCGATGGCCATGCCACCGTCGGTGATTTCGTTGGGATCACGAAAACGGTGTCGGGTGAGCTTACCGGCGGGGCGGACCTCACCGCGGTGCGAGGCTGGGTAGAGGCACCGGTACGGACCCTGACCACGCACAATGGGAAACGCGACAAGGATCTGAACAAGTCGATGGAGTCCGACAAATATCCCAATATTCGTTTCGAGCTTAGTGGGATAACTCCGAGAGTGGGTACGACGGATAGCATGGCAGCTGTGCTGCATGGCGCGCTCGTCATCCATGGCGTGACTCGAAAAGTGGATCTGCCAGGAACGCTACAATTTGAAGGCTCGCAGGCACGGGTTCGATCGGACTTCCCACTCAGGCTCAAGGACTATCGCATCGGCGGTCTCAGCAAGATGCTGGGCGTCCTGAAGATGTACGACGGCGTCCAAGTGCACGTCGACCTGCTCTTCGGGCTCGGCCCGGGCAAGTGAGACTGGCTGCTCGGCGCACAGAAGAGGTGGCCCGGATCCGTACCGGCGTCCGGGCCGGTCGTCCCGCTCGAAGGGGCCGTCGCCCTCCGCTCGTGACGACCACTAGGGCGTCATCCGGACTCTTCCGAGGCGAGAAATAATCACCGTCCGAGTAGCATTGCCCCGGGTGAGCCGGAGGGTGGCATTGGAGAGACCCATCGAAAAGCCCTCGGGTGAGAAGGTGAATTTGCGAGCGGGGCCGGCGAGAGAAACCCGGTACGCGATGGGACCAGCCTCAGACCAGAGCGGCGTCATCAGGCCACGTTGGCGAATGGTCAGCTCGAGAGAGTCTACCGACAGCACCGCTACCACGCTCTGCGTTACTGCCGTCACTCGTGCTCGCTGGTGTGCGGCGGCGATATGACTAGCGGCGGCTGCGACTTCGATGCGATCAAGGACGGCCGAGAGACGGGGCAGGCCGATGCCGAGAAGGATGCCTCCGAGTGCAAGAACCAGCAGTAGCTCCGGAAGGGTAAAGGCCTGTCGCATGGGGCAATGATAGGGGAATTGCCCCGTGGGGCAGGCACCATTTTTGTGCGTTGGGGGCCAGCAAGGCGCGGGCCTGAAGCGCCACTGGAGCGCAGAAAAAGGAGCCCTTGTGTGGGCTCATTTCTGAAGCGATACTAGCTGTCACCCCCTGATCACGACCCATCGGCAAATGGAAGGACACGTCTTGTTGTTTACGCCTCAGCGGTTGTTCGGCGAGACCGGGTCGTCGCCGAATACTCTCACCCATGAACCGTTCCTCGAGCGCGCCCGGCTCCAGCGCGAGCGGGAAAGCGACGTGTCCGCACGGCTTGCCCTGGGTGCGTACGTCGTGGCGCGCCTGGTCGACAAACTGCTGACGTTGGACAATGACGACGAGCAGCTCGAAGGCTTCCGGTGGCAGCTTGAGGCTGTTCGGAGGCACATCAACGAGCTCCCGGCTGACGCTCCCGAGACGGCTCACCTTGCAGGCGTTGTGGCGGCCGTTCCGGTCCAGGGGAAGCCTAACTCTGGCCTGTGGATGAGCCTCACGGCCTACGCCTACTTCCTGGAGCACGAAGCGCGTCTCCAGGAGGCGCTGGAGCTGTTGATGCTGGCCGCTCGCTCTCAAGGTGACCAGGCACCGCTGGAGGATTTCGCAGCCTATGCTCTGTTTGCCGCCCGTCTGAACCGTCTGCTGGCCCGCTGGGAAGCAGCAACCTCGTGCTACAGTGCCGCGGAAGATGCCGCGTCCGTAATCGGAGATGCCTTCTCTGTCCTCCGTGGTCGTCTTGGGCGAGGTTCAGTCTATCGGGGTCAGGGCAATTTCCCTGCGGCTCACGCCGCGGCGGAGGACGTTTTACGCCAAGCGGTAGAGCTCAGGCTGCCCGAGGCTCAAGCGATGGCGTATGCGGATCTGGGTGCTATTTACGGTGCGCAGGGCCTGCGCCTGGAGGCTCTCGACGCCCAATACCAGGCCTTCCGGCTCAGCGCTGACACGCCCCATCAAATGCAGGCTCTCGGAAACCTTGCCATCGGGCTATCCGAGATCGGAGCCTTGGAGGCGGCCCGGCTGGGATTCCAGATTGTGATTGGGTCAAACGCGAGTATCGAGGTGCGTGTTAATGCACTTCTCGAGCTCATGGACCTGGAGTCCTCGGTCAGCAACCGCGTCGCGTTCGAGCGGTATCGCAGCGATGTCGAGGAACTGAGGAGCCGCATGTCCCCGCGTATGTCGGTTGATTACCACTACAAGGTGGGAGTCGGGCTCGCGCGCTTCGGGCAGACTCCACGCGGCAAGGCATCGCTCACGACCGCCATCGAACTGGCCGAGCGGCACGGACTCAACGCCTGGTATTTCAAAGTCGAGCAGGCTCTCAGAGAGCTGGCCGAGCGCAGCGCGGAGCAGTCACAGCCCCGGCAGCCCTCCGAGCTTAGCGAGACGGCGATGGTCCGTGAAATGGAAGTTGGGCTGCGGGAATACGCTGCACTGACGACCTGACGCAGACGCTCCCGGGGTCAACTCACGGTTGGCCCCAGGAAATGCGGTGTCAGCAGAGCCTTAGTTGTTGGCCCCGATGTTCTCGAATGACGCCTGCGGCTGTTCGGACGGACCGGTTGCGTCGGTCCGGGTGCAGGCGGTGCTGAGGGCGGCTGAACCAACCAGCGTCAAGAGGAGACCGTAGGTCTTCAAGCGAGACATGGGGGGTCCTTTCAGGTCGGCGTGATGCCCAGGGGTGGGTACGTCGCCAATCTGGGTCTTCGCCTCTCGTGTTTATAGGGCCCATTTGCGACAAATAGGGGCCGATTTGCGACATTTGCTGCTCGCCGCAGTCCCCGCCGAACGCTTATTGCGCCTCCGTGTTCTCGACCCTGATCGCTATCACTGGGTCTCGGGAACCGGCTGGCCGGAGTCCGTGGACACAATCCGCGCCAAGCCGGTCGAGATGGCAGTGGTGGATCCTCTCCTTGGTGGCGAGGCCCGCGCCCACGGAATCGAGCGCATCAGGCTGCTGTTCCCCTCTCTGCCACTCCTGATTTACACTGAGCTCGCTCCCGCAACTGCGTCGGTGCTGCTTCAGCTGGGGCGGGCCGGGATCAGGCGGGTGGTCTTTCATCGCTTCGAGGATGCCCCCGCGTCGCTCCGGAGCGCCCTCCAGGCGGAGCTGGAGCACAGTGCCTCGCAGCAGGTCATGCAGGCCCTGGGAGATGCACTGCAGGAGCTACCTCGGGAGCTGCTGCAGGCGCTCGAAGCCATGCTGCACGCTGGGGAAGACGCCCCCACCGTCACCGCGCTGGCCGAGCGGGCGCAGTTGACCCGCCGTACCTGTGAACGTTGGTTTACCAAGGTCGGTCTGCCCTCGCCGCGGATGGTGATGGTGTTGACCCGGCTACTTTACGCCCATCGGCTGTTGCTGGATCCGGGCTACACCGTCGAAGACGTGGCGATCAAGCTGGGCTACAGCAAGACGAAAACGATGCAGATGCATCTGCGTTCAATCTTCGGGCTTACAGCCGGCGAACTCCGAGTGTCGCTCTCCACTGAAGAGGCCTTGATGATCGTGACCGAGCGCTACCTGTCACCCCTGAGCCAAGTCGCGTCGTGAGCTCCCGCATTCTCATCGTGGATGATGAGCCCTCGCTCCGCCGCACTCTGGAGCGCGCTCTCACCAGCTTTCACTACAAGGTTGTTTCGGTGGCCGACCCCCATTCGGCATACCTGATGTTGGACGAGTCGCGGTTTGACCTGGTGCTGCTCGATCTGCGACTCCCGCAGATGGCCGGCGACACGTTTTTCCTCGCCATTGTCCGGCGCTGGCCCCGATTGCTGGGTCGGGTCATCCTCATGAGTGGCGATCCTCCCACCCAGCAGGCCGACTGGCCGCCCGAGCTCTCCGCGTGCCCGATTCTATCCAAGCCGTTCACGCTCGAGAGTCTGTTGGAGCTGGTGGGGGTGGTGCTGGCTCAAGCGGATACCCGGTCGGAGCTGCGCGAGGGGAACGGACACGGATGAGCGCCGACGCTCCCTCTGATCCCCTCACCACGCTTCGAGAGTACCGGGCGCTCGCGCCCTGGGGGCTGCGGGATCTGGCCGCACTAGCTGGTGGGATTCTCGACGCGTCCGGCGTGGTCCCGGTCAACGCGGCGGCACGCGCGAGACCAAGTGAGCGCACGATCCGCTTCTATGTAGCCCGTGGGCTGGTGAGTCCGCCCGACGGGCGCGGTACCGCAGCCGTGTATTCCTATCGCCATCTGCTCCAGGTTCTAGCCATCAAGCTGCGCCAGATGGAGGGAGCCACTCTGGAATCCATGGTGAAAGAGTTCGCCACGCTGACCGGCGATCTGATCGAAAAGCGCGCGGCCAGCGCCCTCGGCCCGGCACTCCCGCCCCCGAGCCACCTGCCGCTGCTCCGCACTCCCGGAACCGGCCGAGGAAGGGTGGGCCGGGCAGTACTGGCCTGGCTGGCGCCGGTCGAAGGCATGTCTGCGGCAAGCTCGACCTGCCGGCGCATCGCGGTCGCGCCTGGGGTGGAGGTACTGATCGACGAGCAGCACCCGGTGTTGCGTCTCAACGGCGACACCGCGATCATCGCGGAAGCGCTACGACAAGCGCTGACATCGGTAGTCGGGTTGGAAACCCCAGTGGCTGTCCCGGGTGAGGCCGCGCGCGATGACGCAGCGTGGAAGCAGTAAAAACCCCGACAACAAGGATCCGACATGGGCACGATTGTCCTCTTGGCCGTTATTGCGGGGATCGTCTTGTGGATGGTCGGTGCGTACAACGGGCTCATCTCGCTCAAGAACCAGGTCGTCAATGGCTGGAAGCAGATCGACGTGCAGCTGAAGCGGCGTCATGATCTGATTCCCAACCTGGTGAACACGGTGAAGGGCGCGATGGACTTCGAGCGTTCGACCCTGGACGCCGTGATCTCGGCCCGGAATCGGGCCATTGGAGCGAGCGGGGTTCAGCAGACGGCCAAGGCGGAGGGTGAGCTGACACAGGCCTTGGGGCGGCTGTTCGCCCTCACCGAGGCCTACCCTGATCTCAAGGCCACGAACAACGTGGCGCAACTTCAGGAGGAGCTGACCAGCACCGAGAACAAGATCGGCTTTGCCCGGCAGCTCTACAACGACGTGGCGACCCAATACAACACCAGGCAGATGCAGTTCCCTACCAATCTCGTAGCCGGCCTGGCCAAGGCCTCACCCGCGGAGCTCTGGGAGATCGAAGATGCGGGCGAGCGGGCCGTTCCCGTGGTCGATCTGTCGTCGAACAAACGGGGCGCGTGAGCGACGACGCCAACCTCTTTGCCCAACAGCAAACCAATCGGCGGCGCTCCACCTGGCTGACCATCGGGTTCATCCTTTTCTTTGCCTGGGTGGGGTTCGGTGGTGATCTCGCGTTCTGGCTGCTGACCGCCGGCGCGGCGCCCGGCTTTTACCATCACGTCGTACCTTTCATCGGCATCTCCAGCGTTCTCTCCGCCGCCGCCATTTGCTGGTATTCATGGCGGCACGGCGCCGAACGCGTGCTGTGGTCCACCGGTGCCTGGGAGCTGATCGAGGCCGCTACCCCGGAGCAGAGGCAGTTGGTGAACGTGGTCGAGGAGATGGCCATCGCCTCCGGATTACCCAAGCCCAAAATCTGGATCGTTCCCGACACCGATCCCAATGCGTTCGCGACCGGCCGGGATGCCGCCACGGCGAGCGTGGCTGTCACGGAAGGCCTCCTGGCGATGCTTTCGCGTGAGGAGCTGCAGGCGGTGATCGCTCATGAGATGGGACACGTGCGGAACCTCGATATCCGGCTCATGACGCTTCTCGCCGGCATGGTCGGGGCCATTGCTCTCTTGTCGGACGGTATGGGGCGCATGCTCGGGCGCGGTAGCCTTAGGGGTGGGAGGTGGGGTGGGGGGAAAGGCGGGAAGGGCGGAAATCTCCTCGGCGTGATCATCCTCGTGCTCTGGTTGCTGACGCTGGTGCTGGCGCCGGTGATCTCGCGGGTACTGGCGATGGCGGTGAGCCGAAAGCGGGAGTACCTGGCCGATGCCACCGGGGCCCAATTGACCCGCAACCCCAGGGCGTTGGCATCAGCGCTCGAGAAGCTGGAAGGCGCCACAGGCGCCACCGAGTCCATTACCCGGGGAGCCGCGCACCTCTGCATCGTGGATCCATCACCGGGGCTGATGTCGTCGAGGGAGGGGTTCCTGGCCGACTTCGTGGCGTCTCACCCGCCGATCGCGCAGCGGATCATCAGGTTGCGGGGAATGGCCTATCAGCAGGCTAAGCGGGAGACAGCCGGCCCATTATATCAGCGGTAAAGGTTCCCGGGTCGAACGGCAGCCGCACCACGTGATCGGCTCCGGCGGCCGACGCCGCGGTGCCCTCTCCAGCGACGAGCGCGACCAGCAGGTACTCGCGATCACCTGGGGCGACGAATCCACCCAGCGGATGCGCGCCGGGTGTGCTGGCGCCTCCGGCGATCACGACGACCGTCACGCCGATCCGTGCCGCCGACCCTTGCAGCTCGGCGATACTCCGACAGCGTTCGACCTGAAAGCCCGCACCGCGCAAGAGGAGCGAGACGATCCGGGTGAGGTCTTCGTCCGGTAGGTGAAGCACGGCGGTTCCCCGCTGCAGCACCGATACTTCCTGCACTTTCCGCCCCAGATCCAGCATACGGACACCGCGCAGGTAGTCCTTGCTCCGTACCTCGCGAAGATTCCCAATTTGCTGAACGATGTCGCGGATGCGGCGAAGCGCCTGCCGGATGCTCTCCAGGCCCTGCTTCAGGGTCTCGGGCGAAGCACCGACGTCGTTGAGTAACAGCTCCACGTCGGCAAATGCCGCCATGAGCGGGTTGTTGATTTCATGGTGTAGCGTGACGGTCATCTCACCTACAGCCGCGAGACGCTCGGCCCGAACCAGATCTTGCTCCGCCTCCGCAAGTGCCTTCCGCAGCTCACGCCCCCGGCGCACCCGCTCCAGAATCTGGGGCAGCAGCTCGGTCAGCGCCGAATCCTTAGCCAGGTAGTCGTCGGCGCCGCGGCGCAGCGCAGACGCCACCAGGGACTCGTTGCCGTGACCGGTAATCATGATGACCGCGGGCGGCGCAGGGCGAGCACGAATCGCGTCGAGCACATCGAGTCCGCTGGTGTCCGGAAGCTGTTGATCGAGGAGCACGATGTCGACGCCGTCGAGTGACGCCAGGGCTTCACGCCCAGTCGACACCTGAGGGGCCGGCGGGTAGCCATTCGACTTGAGGACGAGCTGCACCAGCCGGCCCAGATCGGGGTCGTCGTCCACCAGCAGAACCCGGGGCGACACTTGCTCAGCCATGCGCCGGTGCCGCTCCAGGTCGGAAGCCCACTCGGGCGAACTTTTCCCAGCCCGTCTTCCCGCGCCACGCATCCCACAGCCCGCGGACCCGCCAGTAGAGTGTGAGCTGCCGATAGCCGAAGTTCTCCAGCACCGCGTAGGCCAGCAGGACCAGGACCTCGCGCCGCCGGCTGAAGGGGAGCAAATGGCGCTGCAGTCGGTCGGCCAGGCCATAGCGAAAACGCCAGGCGCCGACCAGCACGGCGAGGATATTCACCAGAATTCCGTAGCCCAGCGATGCCAGCAGGAAAGCCCACAGGTAGGGATAGTTGACCAGGGGGTAATCCAGCACCCGCTCCATGATCAGGAGGAACAGGAGACAGAGGTACCCCGCTACTTCCACCAGCGGCCCGTAGTACTCGAAGAGCCAGAAGGCGGGCATGGCAAACCAGCCGATCCTGCCATACTTGGTCCGCCACATCATGGCTCGATGATATCGTAGCGATTCGCGGAGGCCTCTATACCAGCGGCCACGCTGCTTGCGAAGCGACTCGAATGACTCGGGGACCTCGGTCCAGGCCACCGGATGGGGCAGGAATACGATCCGCCGATTCAAGAGCTTATCGAGCACGAAGCGGTGCAGCCGGACGATGATCTCCATGTCCTCGCACACGGTACCGACCCGGCTGCCCACATACTCCTCGGTTATCCGGTGCCTCAGGAATGGGGTGAGATACCCCCCCGCCCGGATCACCGTCTCCTTCTCGAAGACCGCGAAGACCCCGCTCAGGATCAGGATGGCATGCATCCGGTCGAGACCGGTCCTGGCGGTGGTGAACGAGCGAAGGTACTCGACCATCTGGAAACGAGGGAGCGACCGGGCCGGTAGCCCCACGCGCAGCACGCGGCTGTTGCGGACGGTGCAGCCGTTGGCGATGGCGACTTGCCCGCCAACGGCCACCACCCGCGGATCCTCCTGGATCACCCGCATCAGCTCCTTGAGCGCCCGCTGATCCAGGATCGAGTCGGCGTCGAGCGACACGAAGTAGGGTGCGGTGGATGCGTTGATGCCGGCGTTCAGCGCGTCAGCCTTGCCTCCGCTTTCCTTGTCGATGACGATCAGACGCATGACACTGGACGGCAGCGGTACCGTCGCCTCATACAGGGCCTTGACGCCGGCAGTGCCGATGGCCGGCCGGTAGGGCACCTCGGTTCGACGCAGCCGGAACGCACGCTTGAGCCGGTCCAGGGTTTCATCGGACGAGCCGTCGTTGATCACCACCACCTCGAACCTCGGGTAGTCGCACTGGACGAGGCTGGTGACGCTGTCGACGATGGTCACTTCTTCGTTGTAGGCCGGGACGATCATGCTGAGCGGCTTGGTGAGGTCGCCCTCATCGATGAGGTCGAGATCCTCCACGAAGTGGCCTGCTACCCGGCGGCGCACCTGACGGGCCGACAACCCGATCAGCCAGAGCGTGTACGTGTTGTAAAGCAGGAAGTAGAACAGAAACATCGGCTGGACCACTAGCGCGAAGATAATGAGCGTGCGGGTGAGGGTCTCAATCATGTGGAGGCCGCGGGCAGGCCCACAATCGAAAGCTCCAGGGCCCCCCCGACACGGTGCCGGATGGAAGGCACCGGGTCGGTGCGTGCCACCTCACGGGCAACGTCGTCCTGCAGCAGTGCCAGAGCGAGGCCCGCCGCCAGTCGCCGCTCCTCCGAGGAAGCGGTGCGGGCGTTTTGGCGCAGGGTGGGCAGATCGGCTCCTTCCCGGACTGCCTGTGCCGCGACCTGGGCGTCCAGTCCCGGCGGAAGCGGCAGGGCGATCCCCTGGAGCAGGCGGGCAACGTAGGCCGCCGCCCGCACCGTCATGTCGGGATCGGCTGCCAGGGCATCGAGTGTGACGAGACCCGACTTCCGCAGCGATGTCGCCCGGCCCAGCACCATGGCCACCTCGCGCCGCACGCTGGCCTCGGGGTCCTGGGTCATGAGCTCAATAAGATCGTACCGCTCGGCTGCCAACACAGCCCCTACTGCCGCACCTCGTACCGAAATATCCGGATCGATGATGAGAGCCTCGAGCGAGGCTGGATCTGCTATGTCGGGGCGGCTGCGCCACAGATCGACTACGGCGGCACGGACCTCGGGGGAGCTGCTGCGCGCGAACGGCGGCAGCAGGTCTGGCAAACCGGGATGGACGATGTGGCGGGCGATCCGGATCACCAGCACCGCCTGCTTGCTCTCCGTCGGCAGTCCCAGTGCTGCCTGCGCAAACAGCGAGAAGTGTTGCTCGGCGAGGCCCGCGGCGGCGGCGAGAACGGCGGGCTCGTCATCGACTCGAAGCAGCTGGATCAGCCTGGTCAGTGCGCGTGCCGACGGTATCCTGGCAAAAAACGCCACCGCGGCCCGCCGTACCAGAGCGCTGGGATCTCCGAGGGACCGGGTCCCCACGGCCAGCAACTCCTCCGGGTCGAGGAGATCGCCGACGGCGGACAGGGCTGCGATGCGCACTTCCGGAGTTGGATCCTCACGTACGATCTGAAGCAGAGCTGTCCGGCTCTGCTCACCCTGAAAGGCTCGGAGGCTGCCGATCAGGCGAACCCGCTCTCCTGCATCGAGCATGCTCCTCATTCCCTGCGCCAGCGAGGTCTGAGCTTCTCCGTCGTCCGGCGTCCCCAGGGCGCGAAGCTCCAGATGCCTGGCGGCGGACAGCCTGCGACCGAGGAGCCGGAAGCGGGCATCGCCCTTCAAACGCTCCCGCAGCAGCTCGCGGACCGTTGTCTGGTCCGGCATCTCCATCACGCGGGCCACGATGCTCTGGCGATCGAACACGCCGGCCGCGAGTGCGGCTGCGGCCCGTACATTGGACGGTTCGGGACGCCGGCACGCCGCAATGAGTGCTCCCTCGCCCTCGGGCATCCGCAGCAGGCCTATAGCGAGGGCGGCCCGCTCCCGGACCAGAGAGGAGGGATCGTCTTCAAGCAACCCGAGCAGGTTCCGCTCAGTCAGCTGGCCCTCAGCGCCGCCACATGCATCGATCGCGCTCGCCCGAACGACGTCGTCCGGGTCCTGAAGACCACCGAGCACCGCTGTGGCGGCCAGCTCGCGGTCCCTCCCGGAACGGCCAGACCGTTCGAGCGCCTCGATGGCAGCGCCCCTGACAGCCGGTATGCGGTCTTCCAGCAGCCGCTGGAGCACCGGCACGGCCTCCGCGCTGCGCGACCGGCGGAGGGTGCGAACCAGGGCCAGCTTGCTTTCCATGTCGGGCGAGTCGGCCAGCGGCTCGATGAGGCCTGCCAATGCTCCGAGGTCCAGCCGGCTGATCGCAACCGCGAGGGCCTCGCTCACATCCACAGACGGATCGGGGAAAGCCCGGAGCAGCACCGGCGCCACGGATCGGTCGCCCAGCCCACCCAGGGCGCGTGCCGCCGTGCGTCGGACGCTGGCTTTGCTATCTCCCAGCAAATCGACCAGGCTGGGCACGAGTGACGTGAGTCGCGCATCGGTGGCAGCCAGGACCGCGGCTTCGCGCACTGGGGGGCTGGGATCGCTCAGCAGGCGGCGGATATCGGATTCGGCCGCCACCGCGCCGATCGCTCCCAGCGCCCGGGCGGCGCGCGTCCGAACGGTCGGATCCGGATCGGTGGTTTGGGTGCGTAGCAACCCGACAGCTTCCGGACCGCCGAAATCTGCCACCAAGTCCACTGCGGCGGCGCGGACGCGATGGTCAGGATCGGAGAGGCCGGCGATGGCCGCGGGGAGCGCCTCTCGAAGGCTCAGCGAGCCCAGCGTCCTGAACGCCAGCGCCCGGAGCGCTGCCTCGCTATCTCCGGAGGCGATGTGGAGAAGCTCGTGGACGAGATCCCGGCGCTCTGCCCGTTGAGCCGCCGTCACCACTGCCTCGCGCACGTGCGGTGAAGGGTGTTGGGCCAGCTCGGCCAGGAACTCGCGCGTCCCGGAAGTGGCGAACTTCACCAGAGTATCGGACGCCTCCGGAACTCGCTCGCCGCTTTCGATCATGCGGACCAGGTTGTCCGGCACTCCAAGCCGCTCCAGTGCTACTGCCGCCCGCACGCGGATTTCCGAATCAGGGTCGTCCAGGGCAACCAGAAGCGGGCCTTCAGCCACCGACCCGATCTGCTCCAGGGCCTCGACACTCCGCATGCGAACCCACCACGCAGGGTCGCCTAGCGCACGCACCAGCCGGTCGATGACCTCGGGGCCTCCGAACTGGCCCAATGCGGAGGCGATGCGGGCCCTGACGAACGGGGCTGGGTCGGTGAGCAGGTGCTCCAGGAGGTAGCCGACCGCGCGCCTGTCACCGAGCCGGCCCAGAGCGGAGGCAGCCTTGGCTCTCACCTCGTCCTCCGGGTCGCCAAGGGCTCGCACCAGGGATGGAAAGGCGCGTGGGGCGCCCACCTCGCCCAGCACATTGGCCGCCCAGGCTCGACCAGGCTGACGCCGGGAGTCATCGAGAACGGCGATGAGCGGATCAACGACCAGCTCGCCATGGCGGGTGAGGATATCGGCGATGCGGGGGGCCAGCCAGACCTCGGCCGTGGCCAGCGTGCGGATCAGCGGCTCGACGGCGGCAGGGTCTGCAATGCGCGCGAGCGCACGGAGGGAAACTTCACGGACGTCCGAGTCCTCGGTCCGGGTTGCCTCGACCGTTTCCAGCAGCGCGGGAACCGCTTTGGCACCCCCGACCCTACCTAGCAGCTCGGCGGCAAAGGCCCGGTCACGCCACTTCCGGGCTGAGCGAAGCTGGTCGATGTATTTGTCGACCAGCCCGAGCTGGTCGTAGGCCTCGAGCAGCCAGCGAGGACGTCCGTTTGCACCGCGCGCCTGCTCTTCCAGCACC
The DNA here is from genome assembly GCA_040007575.1 of Gemmatimonadales bacterium. GTDB lineage: Bacteria > Gemmatimonadota > Gemmatimonadetes > Gemmatimonadales > GWC2-71-9 > CAVVWJ01. The sequence goes on along the minus strand of JBDTUV010000004.1, from coordinate 11,119 downwards.
GCTTCCAGGGCGTCGAGATCCTGGAGCGTTCCCATCTGGTGGATTGTCGGTCCGAGAAGCGCCTGGTCCCTGGTCGCCAGGTCGGTGACCAGGTCCCGGTAGAGACCTTTCCGGGCCGCTAATCGGCGTTCAACAGTATCGAGGTACCAGGTATCGATCAGCCAGGCGAGAACCGTCAGCAGCCCCACGGCCAGCATGGCCACGGCCGCGATGAGAATGAGGTTCAGCGCCGTCATGGGACACCCGCAGGGCCGATCGGGAGCGGAGGCTGGTTCGGCGTTTCAGCGAGGTCAGACGTGTGCGTCGTCTAGAAAAACCAGCGTCTGACGATGGGAGACTACCGCTTCCAGGGCTCGGTGAACGGCCGGGTCTACCACTGTACCAATAAGGTCCCGCATTCGCTCGACCGCAACTTCCGGGGGCATCTTCTCCTGGTACGGCCGGGCGGTAGTCAGGGCATCAAAGATCTCAACTGCACCAACAATCCTGGCTCCCAGGGGAATCTCCTCTCCCTTCAGCCGGTCCGGGTAACCCAACCCGTCCCACCGCTCGTGGTGACTGCGGACGAAGCCGATCACATCCTTGAGATGGACCAGCGGCGCCAGAATCTGGGAGCCCACGGTCACGTGTTGCTTGACGTGGTCGTATTCATCTTCCGTGAGCGGGCCCTGCTTGTTGAGAATGTCCTCCCGGATGCCGATCTTGCCGATATCGTGCAACCGGCCACCCGTGCGTACCGATTCTATCTGTTCGTCGGCGCAGCCGTGCTCCGCCGCCACCATGGCGGAGAGATCGGCAACCCTGGCCGAGTGCCCTCTCATGTAGGGGTCTTTGGCTTCGAGAGCGTTGATCAGTGCCTCCAGGGTCGCCACCGAGAGCCGCTCCTGATTGGCCTGGTCCACGCGCCGCTCGGCCACCCGGGTGGCGACCTCTTCTTTGAGCCATTGATTGATCTGCTGGCCTTCGATGAGGGTGTGACGCCGCTGCAGGGCATGGTTGATGGCCCGGCTCAGATGTCCGAGATCGATTGGCTTGATCAAGTAGTCAAAAGCGCCGCGCTGCATGCAGAGCGCGGCGCTGGTCGCGTCGTTGACCGCGGTCAGCATGAGCAGTGCGATGGTGGGCTCCAGCTCCATGATCTGGGGCACCAGCTCGACTCCGCTGACCCCCGGCATGTTCACGTCCAGGAGCATGGCGGTGATCTTCTGCCGCTGGAGTACCAGCAGTGCCTCTTCGCCACTCGCCGCGGTGGCAACCTCGTATCCCTGCTGGGTGAGAAACTTGCGGAGCGCGTTGCGGATCGAGTCTTCGTCGTCTACCACGAGCAGCGTGATCGGCCCATCGGTCAGGGGCAAAGACTCCTCCAGTACGGCACTGGCTATTGACTATTGGCTATTGGCCGTGAGTTAACCTAACAGGTTCGTTATGGAAGGTGGCCTGGGGCCAGACCTAGGTTCAGGTGCTCCAGCTAAGAGCTAATAGCCAACAGCCAATAGCGTTACCCCACGAACTCCACACTAACCCTCTGCGGTATTACCCCGGCCTCGTACCCCCGGTCGAGGAGCAGCTGGACTGCCTGGCGCCCGCGCGGGCCATAGTCCACCGTCCACTGGTTGACGTACATCCCGACGAAGGTATCGGTCCGCTCGTCACCAATTCCACGGTTGAACTGCTTGGCATGAGCCAGGGCGGGCTCCCGATGCTCCAGGGCGTACACAATGCTGGCTCGAAGGTCACGGGCAATCTGGGCTGTCACGTCAGGCCCTAAATCGCGCCGGACGGCGTTTCCGCCGAGGGGGAGGGGGAGGCCGGTGTCCTGAAGCCACCAGGCGCCCAGATCGGCCCACAGGTGCAGGCCCGAATCTACGTACGTGAGCTGGCCTTCGTGGATGAGAAGCCCTATCTCGACTTCGCCGCGGTGGACCGCGTCCTCGATCTGATCGAACGGAATCGTGACAATGATGCAGTCCGGCTGAAACAGCTGGAGCGCGAGGTATGCCGTCGTCAACTTGCCCGGGATCGCCACTCGGCGGCCCTTGAGAGCGGCGCGCGGATCGGCAGGGCATGGAAGCTTGGAGACCAGCCGCGGGCCATAACCGTCCCCCATGGAGGAGCCGGAGCCGAGCAGCGCGTAGTCACGCCATAGGTAGGCGTAGGCATGGATGGACACGGCAGTGACCTCCAGCTCGGCTCGCCGGGCCCGCTGATTGAGCGACTCGATGTCCGCCAGCTCATGGACGTAGCGCAGGTCCCCGGTGTCGAGCTTCCCCGCCGCGAGCGCGTAAAACATGAACGCATCGTCGGAGTCGGGGCTGTGGGCGACGTGGATGGTTCGTGGACTCATGACTCGGGATAGAGCTTGAGGGAAAAAGCGTGAACAGTAAACAGTAAACGGTGAACGGGCCCCGCACACCTCCGGTTCACTGTTTACTGTTTACGCTTTTCGGCTTCAGCCTTGAACTCGTCGATCACAGGCCTGTGCTCCAGGTACTCTACCCGCTTGGACCGCATTTCGGTCTCGTAGTGGGAGAGGAAGTCTCGCCGGGCCTGAGCCACCGCAGCGGGATCGTTCTGGAACCGGCCCACGGTGCCACGGATGACGTAACCGAACAGATGGCCGGGTGATTCCCGGATGATGGTGTCCGCCAGTGCGCGCGCTGCCGGGAAGTTCCCGACCTGCATCTGGAGCACCGCGGCGTGATATCGAGCGTCCGCGTCTCTGGTATCGAGCTGCTGATACGCCCCCAGCGCCATGGGGGTAAAACGCTCCACCTCGACCGAGTCGCTCCGCTCCGAGGCCTGCATGATCCGGTTGTACAGCCGGTCGAACCGCTCGCGCGGGGTCATTGCGCTGATATCAGGAGCGGAGCCTGCGGGGCGGCCCGCCGCCGCTCCACCGGTGCTGGAGCCCGCATTGGGCATGTTGGGCGCCGCGGGCCCTGGGGCATCACTCGAAACCTTGTACGCGATCCCCGCCACCAGCAGCACGCAAACAGTCCCGGCGATGAGCCAGGCCTTGCGATCGGAAGCGCCGGCCGTGGGCATGGCGGCGGGGCTTCCCACCGGCTGACCGCAGCGATGGCAGAAGCGTGCCTGGGGCGAGAGCTCCGCCTGACAATGGGCACACGAGCGCCGGACCAGGTTCGCACCGCATCCGCTACAAAAGTTTTCCACTGCCGGGCTGCCGCAGGCAGGGCAGGGTTGGGTCATCGAGTCAGGCATGAGTCAAGAAGCCTAAACGGTGAACCGTAAACGGTAAACGGGTGCAGGCCCTCAGCCCGCCCTTACCTGAACGGGCCTCCCACCTTTTCTTTCCGGTTCACAGTTCACCGTTTACCGTTCACGCTTTCTTCCGGAACGACATGGCTCAAGGGAAGCCAAGACCACCCGCCTCGCCCGAACGTCCCAGCCTCCAGGGTTTTCCCTCCGACCTGGGTGCGGCTGGGAAGAAAGACGTCCTGGAGCTGGCCCACCGTTTCAGCGTCGATTTCATCCGGCTTCAATTCACCGACATCCTTGGCGTCAACAAGAATGTTGAGGTGCCCCCCAGCCAGTTCGAGAAGGCGCTGGACGGGGAGATCATGTTCGACGGCTCCTCGATCGAAGGGTTCGTCCGGATCGAGGAATCGGACATGCTCCTCAAGCCCGATTTGCACACCTTTCGGATCCTTCCCTATGACGATGAAGGCGGTCGGGTAGCCCGCCTGCTTTGCGACATCTACACCCCCGACGAGCAGCCGTTCGTGGGTTGTCCCCGGACCACGCTCAAGCGTCAGGTCGAGCGGGCCAGGAAGCTGGGCTTCGCCCTGATGGCCGGGTGCGAGGCCGAGTTCTTTCTCTTCGAGAAGGCGCCGGATGGCTCGCCGACCACCATTACTCACGATTCGGCTGCCTACTTCGACCTGGGCCCGGTGGATCGGGGTGAGGAGATCAGGCGGGTGATCGTGGAGCAGCTGGTGGAGATGGGCTTCGAGGTGGAGGCCGCCCATCACGAGGTGGCGACCGGCCAGCACGAGATCGACTTCAAGTACGCCGACGCGCTCACCACGGCGGATAATCTGACCACGTTCAAGTTCGTCGTCCGCAATGTGGCCAGCCGCTTCGGTTTCATGGCGTCATTCATGCCCAAGCCGCTCGAGGGGATCAACGGAAGCGGGATGCATACCCATCAGTCCCTGTTCCGAGGCAAAGAAAACGCGTTTTACGACCCTAAGGCGGCGCATCAGCTCTCCAAGATTGCCCTGAGTTATATCGAGGGTCTGCTGCAGCACGCACGCGGGTTCTGCGCCATCACCAATCCACTGATCAACAGCTACAAGCGTCTGGTGCCGGGGTATGAGGCTCCGGTCAACGTTGCCTGGTCCATGCGCAACCGGTCGCCCCTGGTGCGCATACCCGACCGGCGGGGCCTCGGCACCCGCTGCGAGCTGCGGATGCCGGACCCCTCCTGCAACCCCTATCTCGCGCTCACGGTTCAGCTCGCGGCGGGTCTCGACGGGATCGAGCGCAAGCTCGAGGCGCGGGAACCGGTCAGCCGAAACATCTTCACCATGAGCTACCGCGACCGCCGCAAATACCGGATCGACGAGCTGCCCCGCGACCTGCACGAGGCGCTCGAGACGCTGGAAAAGGACGACGTGATCAAGGCGGCCCTCGGCGAGCACCTGACCGAGCGGTTTCTGGAGGCCAAGCGAAACGAGGTGCTGCAGTACAACCTGCAGGTGAGCAAGTGGGAGATCGACAATTATTTAGGGAGGTACTAGGCGGGCGGACAGGCGGTAGATACTGAGGCGGTAGATACTGAGGCGGTAGGTACACAGATGGTAGGCACAGCGGTCCGTCCTTTCCGCCTCTTTTTCTTCCGCCTCGCCACTTACCGCCCTACCGCCCCACCAGCTGAAGCGATACCACCCCGAACGGCAGTGGCAGCTCCAGCTGCGCCGGCAGCCGACGGGCATCGTCCGTGAGCCAGACCCTCATGGTCATTCCCCGCGAGGTGACCGCTACCGGGAGTGACGGCACGCTTTTTCCGTTCGGCATCGCCACCGGTTCGCGGGCAGCTGCGACGACCACCTGGATCGGATTGTAGCCGGTCCGGAAATAGCGTGAGTAGGTGTACGATCTGCCCAGCTGCAGTGGAGCTGTCCGCAGAAAGTACAGGAAGGCGAGCTCATCCAGCGGCTCAGAGGGAGCAACCCACTCGCCGTCAACTCCAACCTCACGGTAGCGGCTGGAGTCGGGCACGATGACATATTCGTGCTTCTCCGTCTTCCCGGCCTGCACGAGCAGACGCTGGAAACGCAGGGAATTGAACCGGTCGCTGTCGACCCAGGACGACAAGTCGTAGCGGACTCGCCACCCTGGCGGGCCACCCTGCCCGGCCATGGTGAACACATAGGCGTCTATCCCACGTTCCGGGGCCCGCCGGCTGACCGAGACAGTGGCCGTACCTACGTCGAAATACCCCAGCTTCGCATCGTAACGGAGCGTTTCTCCGACGGCGAAAGGATGGGGACCGAAGAGGCCTCCCAGGATGTACCCGAGAAGCAGGGTTATCGATATCATGGAATGCAATATATCCTGATGGACCCCCGGGCCTACCTGCTCGATCTCGATGGGACCCTCTATTCCGGCGACGGGGCTATCCCGGGCGCGCCCGAGGCCCTCGCGCGGCTGAGAAAGCGGGATATCCCTTATCGCCTGGTCACCAACACCACGAGTCGCTCCCGGGCCATGCTGGTTCAGCGGTTGCGAGGTTATGGCTTCCAGGTCTCAGCCGAGGAAGTGTTCACTGCCACCCTGGCTGGAGCTGAGGTCGTCAGGGACGCGGGATACCGATGCGTTGCGCCCTTTGTCCCGGAGCCGGCGCTCAGCGACATGCCGGATCTGGAGCTCTGCGGGGGCACGTCCGGGCGTCCGGCTAGCCGAACACCAGATGCCGTCGTAGTAGGCGACCTGGGCGAGCGTTGGACCTACGCCCTGCTACAGGAGGCGTTCGAGTATCTGATGTCGGGAGCCGCCTTGATCGCACTTTCCCGAGACCGATACTGGCTCCACGATGGGCGGCTGGCGCTGGATGCTGGCGCCTTCGTGGCCGGGCTGGAGTTCGCCGCGGGCAAGAGCGCGGTTGTCGCCGGGAAGCCAAGCCCCGCTTTCTATGCGGCGGCGCTTCGGGGTCTGGGACTCGATGCTCCGGCGTCAGCAGCGATGGTAGGCGACGATCTATGGTCTGACGTCCAGGGTGCCCAGCGTGCGCGACTGCAGGGCTGGCTGGTGCGCACGGGTAAATACCGCGAGTCCGTTCTCCGTGAGAGCGGGATCAAGCCGGACCGGATCCTCGACAGCGTCGCTGCCTTGGGGTAGCGATCCTCCTATCTTGCAGCCCTTGTCTTCCCGTCCCGCGCCACGCTCTTCACCTGGAGCTCTGTTGCACTTTCGGCACCTGCTGCCGCTGGCGGCATTTCTGCTTCCGATCCAGCTTCCTGCCCAGACCAAGGCAGATACAGGCTCGACGGCGGATTCTGGCCTGATCATTCGCGGGGTCCAGCTCCAGCGGCGCGACATCTTCGATCCCAACGAGCGGAGCTGGTTCGCCCGGTTGGCCAACAGCCTCCACGTCCGAACCCGGCCCGCCGTCATTCGCCGGGAGCTGCTGTTCCACCCGGGCCAGCCATACGACTCCGCCTCGGTTGCCGAGTCGGAGCGCAATCTGCGCGCTATGGGAATCTTCCGTCGGGTGCAGATCGACACCGTCCGAACTCCTACCGGCTTGATGCTTCGCGTGGTAACCAAGGACGGCTGGAGCACCCAGGCCGATTGGAGATTTCGCAGCACCGGCGGGCAGGTGGCCTTCACGATCGGCCTGGTCGAGAACAATCTGCTGGGCACTGCCTCGGCCGCTGCAGTGCGCTATCGCAAGGATCCAGACCGCTCCAGTGTTGCAGTCTCATTTCGCCGGCCTCGGCTCTTTGCCGGGACCGTCGGACTGGGTGCGGTTTACGAGAACAGGTCCGATGGCAGTGTTGCGGGGGTGGCGGTGGACCGGCCCTTCTTTGCCCTCACGTCCAAGAATGCCTTTCGCTTCGAGGCAGAAAACCGGGATGAGCGGGTGCTGCGGTTCAGGGACGGCCTGGATCAGGCCTCCGATACGCTGAGCCGCCGGTACACTCAGGTACGCGGAGCCGTGGCCTTGGCGCTTCGTGCCTCCACGGCAGGCTACCTCCGGGCCGGCATACTGGCCCAGGTGCGCCGCGACGACTTCCAGCCTGAACGGTCCACTCAACCATTCCCAAGGAATGTGACCGGTGCAATCGGACCCTACATGGTCTGGAACCGGGCTCGCTTCCTGGTCACGAGAGGCTACGCCGGCTTCGCCCGCGAGGAGGACGTGGACCTGGGAACGACGCTCCGGGTGGGATTTCTCGCAGCGCCCAAGGTCTTCGGCTATGACCGCAATGGTCTCGGTCCGGACATACGTGGCCGTGTGGGCGCAAAGTTGCCGGGAGGCTTTGCCTATCTCGAGGCGCTCGCGAACGGCCTCTACACCTCCGCAGGGCTCGATTCGTCTACAGTCCAGCTAGCAGCCACGACAGTGCTTCAGCCAGGGCCACGTCACGTTGCCGTCTTTCACGCAGAGGCCGGCTGGCGCGAGAATCCGGTACCGGGGGAAGAGTTCGATCTGGGGTTGGGCAGTGGCCCCCGGGCGTTCGGAAGCCACGCCTTCACCGGTGACCGGGCGGTCTTTCTCACCGCAGAGTACCGGTACACGATTGTGGATGACCTCTTCAACATGGTGGGCCTCGGCGTTGCAGGCTTCGTCGACCATGGCGGCGCATGGTACGCGGGCTCGCGCCGGAGGCTCGGATGGGACGCGGGAATCGGGCTTCGAGTCGGCGCGAGTCGCTCCTCCGTGACCGATGCTCTCAGGTTCGATCTCGCCCGCCGCTTCGCCAATGACGTGGAGTCCGCCGGCTGGGTTCTGACGGTCGGAAAGGGTTTCGCCTTCGGAAGCGTTGGTTCAAACTGACAACCACGGAAAACTGGAGGGCCTGCATTGACTGCTCGAACACGTAGTCGAGCCTCCGATGCCCGGATCGAGCTGCTGCTCGGGGTTATGGATCAAGCCTTCGATCGGAGGAGTTGGCACGGGACGACGCTTCGAGGCTCGTTGCGCGGTGTAACCGCTGATGAAGCGCTTTGGAGGCCGGCCAGCGGCCGGCATAATATCTGGGAGCTGACGGTGCACGCAGCCTACTGGAAGTACGCGGTCCGCCGCCGACTTGCAGGTGATGCGGCCGGCTCCTTTGCCCGCAAGCCCAGCGATTGGCCGGAGGTGCCAACTACACCTGATGCCCGGGCATGGAAGCGTGACGTCGACCTGCTGGGAGGGGAGCACCGGCTCCTACGTGATGTGGTCCGCGGCCTGCCACCAGCCAGGCTCGAGGGGCGCTCGCCCCAAGGCGTGTGGACCAACGCCCAGGAGATTCAGGGGGTCGCCGCTCACGACCTCTATCATACCGGCCAGATTCAGCTGATCAAGAAGCTGATGAGGTAAGGTACCGCACTACGAAGAATCCACCCACCATCAGGGCAACGATCAGCAGCAGCAAGGCCAGTACGGTGATGCCGTGTCGACTGGCTGGCTGAGACGAAGGATGTAGCATGAGGCGCCTCCCGTGTGATTCGGCATACTATCCCCACCGCTTGCGGGAAACCAGCGGCAAACGCTCAATTCACCCATGCAAGCGCCTTCTGCCCCCGAGGCCTTACCCGCCACTCGAGAGTCCAAACGCCGGCTGAGCATAGCCCTGCTGACCGGCTTGTTGTCTGCCGCGGCTGCTCTCGTGCTGTTCACCTGGCTTGGGCGGGAGATTCTGGAGGGGGAGGTTCTCGCGTTCGACGAGTACCTCCGCACGCTGGTCCACGACCTCGCCTCGCCTGGCCTCACGACTCTCATGCGCGAAGCGAGCTTCTACGGCGGACCGGTTGTCCTCATTCCTGCGGGTTTGCTGGCGGCGGTGGCCTTCCTGATCAAAGGCTGGCATCGAGGCGCGCTGCTCGCGGTCGTGACCCTGGCAGGGGCGGGCCTCCTCAACTTGCTGCTCAAGTTCTCCTTTGCCCGGGTGCGTCCTGCGTCCTTCTTTAACTACCCGCTGCCGGGTTCCCCCAGCTTCCCCAGCGGACACGCGTTGTACGCAGCCAGTGTCTTCGGAGGGCTGGCCGTATTGCTCACGGCGCGAATACGGAACCGCCTTCTCCAGCTCGCCACCTGGTTGGTTGCCATCTCGCTCATCCTGCTGGTCGGGGTGTCCCGGGTCTACCTCGGGGTGCACTATCCCTCTGACGTCCTTGCCGGCTATGCCATCGGCATCGTTTGGGTGACCGCGGTCGCCTTGGGAGATCGACTGGCCCGCCACCGGCGCCGCAGGGAAGCCACGTGAGCCGGGGACACATCGCCGTCGTCCTCAACGCAACCTCGGGTCATGGCGCCGCTCCCAAGGCCGCCGAGCGGCTCAAGGAGATCTTCGCCGAGGCAGGGCGGGAAGCCCGCATCACCCTGGCCACCGGCGGAAGCGAGATCAACGCGGCGATGCGACGGGCGGTCGAGGCCGGCTGCGAGGCGCTGGTGACCGGCGGTGGGGACGGCACGATCAACTGCGCGGCCTCGGCGGTGGTGGGCCGAGGGATCCCGCTGGGCGTGTTACCCTTGGGCACCCTCAATCATTTCGCCAAGGACCTCGGCATCCCGCTCGAGCTGGACGAGGCGGCGAAGGTCGTGCTCGACGGCGTGGTATGCAAGGTGGATGTCGGGGAGGTGAACGGCCGGATCTTTCTGAACAACTCCAGTCTCGGCGTCTATCCGGCCGGCGTGCGGCTGCGCGAAAAGTACCAGGCTACTCTCAGAGGCAAATGGCTCGCCGCGGTGTGGGCCGGCCTTACCGTGCTGCGGCGCAGGCCGTTCATGACGGTGCGTATCGTTGCTGAGGGAGAAGCCATCGTCCGGCGCACGCCGCTGGTACTGGTGGGGAATAATGAATACAAGATGGCCGGGATCCACGCGGGGTCACGCGAGTCGCTCGCCCGGGGGCGGCTGGCCTTGTACGTGCTGAACGCGGAGCAGCGTCCCGGGCTCCTGCGGCTCGCCTGGCAGGTTCTGCTCAAGGGTGCCGAGCGGGTCAAGGAGGTTGACCTCATAACGGTGGAGGAGGCGACGGTGGAGACCAGGCGGCGCCACCTGCAGGTGGCTACCGACGGCGAGGTGTTCAGCCTGGAGTCGCCGCTCAACTACCGGATCAGGGCCGGGGCACTGCAGGTCCACGTACCCGAGGCGGCCTCGGCTTGCTATCCGCATCCTCCCGGGCCATCTTCCAGCCGCTGAGAACTCGCGTTGCCCCAGGCTGAACCTCGATTGCCGCGCTTCGCGGCTCCGATCAGAAATCCTGAAGGCAACGCTCCTTTCTTTGGTCCTTCCGCTCCTTCGGGCGCCCACGCTGTTGCGGCCGCCCCAGGGAAATCGATCGTCCCCGCTTCGAGGGTTATTCATGCGCCGACTGCGCATCGGCATTCTCGATCTCGTCACCAAGAGCCCCAACCCGTCGATCTATGGCCGGGTAATGAACGCAAACCTCGCCAGCATCATGCCTCAGGTAGTCGGCGTGTGGTGTGAGCAGGAGGGTCACCAGGTACAGTTCGTCTGTTATACCGGCATGGAGGATCTGCTCCAGGAGCTGCCGGCCGACCTCGATCTCGTCTTCATTGGCGCGTTCAGCCAGTCAGCCCAGCTGGCGTATGCGCTGAGCAACTTCTTCCGCAAGCGGGGAGCGGTCACGGTGCTGGGCGGACCCCACGCCCGCTGCTATCCCGAAGACGCGCGGAAGTACTACGACTACGTGCTCGGCTTCACCGACCGAAACACCATCGCCGAGGTCTGCCGGGAGTGTGCGCCCCACCGACCCGTTGGGCGAGAGATCAATGCCGCCACCCAGCCGCTCGAGCTACCGACCCTCTAGGAGCGGTGGAAGTTCGTGGAGCCGACGCTGGCCAAGGCTCCCACGATCAAGATCGTGCCGATGATCGGCAGCCTGGGCTGCCCCTACACCTGCAGCTTCTGCATCGACTC
>JBDTUV010000003.1:0-28333 GCA_040007575.1 Gemmatimonadales bacterium | reverse complement strand
AGTCGCGGACCCGGCGCAGCAGCCGGTTGGCTACTCGCGGGGTTCCCCGGCTGCGTCGCGCGATTTCAGCGGCTCCTTCGACCTCAACCGGGACGCCCAGAATAGCTGCCGAGCGGATCACGATGCGCTGGAGATCGTCGGGGGGGTAGAAGCCGAGCCGTTCGACGATGCCGAAGCGGGCCCGCATAGGCGGGGTCAGGAGGCCGAAGCGCGTTGTAGCGCCGATCAGGGTGAACTTCTCCAGGACCATCGGGATGGTCTGGGCGTTAGGGCCGTCCCCGATCCGCACATCGATACGGAAGTCTTCCATGGCGGAATACAGGAACTCTTCCAGCGCGGGCTTCATCCGGTGGATCTCATCGATGAACAGCATGTCGCCTGCCTTGAGCGACGTGAGCAGGCCGACGAGGTCACCTGGCTTCTCGAGAACTGGGCCCGAGGTGGTGCGGAGCTGAACTCCCATCTCGCGTGCCATGAGCATCGCGAGCGTAGTCTTTCCCAATCCCGGCGGGCCGAAGAACAACGTGTGGTCCAGGGTATCCCGCCTGGCCCTCGCGGCATCGATGGCGATCTGCAGGGAAGCCTTCACCTGATTCTGACCGACGAACTCGTCCAGCCGGGAAGGTCGGAGCGCCGCATCGGCGCTGGTCTCCTCGGGCAGGGCTTCGGGGGTGGTTACCTGGAGTCGGGTCATGGCTTGAAGGTAAGAGGTGAGAGGTGAGAAGTGAGAGGGCTACTAATGACCTCCTCATCCTGAGCGAAGCGAAGGACCACTCCGTCGGCTTCCGGAGCTTGCAGCCTAGGTCCCTCGTCCTGCTCGGGATGAGGAGAGGCTTTTGCGACTTACTGAAGTTCTCTCGTGCTCACTTCTCACCTCTCACTTCTCTAACCTCGCCTTCCACCGCACCGGCCGCACGTCCGGCTCCACAACATGGCGGGCACGGCAGGTCACGCACCGGTCGCTCGTCTGCTGGGTGCGGAGCGCTACCAGCTTCCGGTTGGTGGCGCCGCAGCGGGTGCAGTTCCATTCGGCCGTGGTGGCGGCGGTGCTCATCGTTCCGTCCCTGCGCGTGAGGCAGCCAGCTGTTGAAGGGCACGCCGGATGAGCTGCGGGGTCTCGGTCGGAGAGCCCTCCGCGAGGGCGGTGCGAACCGCGTCATCGGCGGCGGCCACACCGTACCCGAGCCCCATGAGTGCCTGGACCGCGTTTTCTGAACCGGCGGCGCGGACGCCGGACGGCTCAACTACGACATCGCTGAATCGGTCCTGAAGCTCGAGCACGAGTCGTTCTGCCTTCTTGCGCCCTATGCCACTCACCGAGCTCAGCGCCGCGAGATCGCGCGCGAGGATGCTGCGCACAGTGCGCTCGGGACCGAGCGAAGACAGCAGGGAGAGGGCGAGCTTAGGACCAAAACCGCTCGCTCCAAGGAGGCGGTGAAAGATCTGCCGCTCCGTGCTACTGTCGAAACCGTACAGCGCCCACCCGTCCTCCTTCACGACCAGCTCGGTGAAGAGACTGACGCGCGCCCCTCGTGCCGGGAGGCGGACAGCGACCCCGACTGGTACGGTCACCTCATAGCCAACACCGCCCTCGGTCTGCACGACGAGCGTTTCGCCGTGGCGCTCGGCGATGACGCCCGTGACGGAGGCGATCATCCTGTGCCCGTGATCTGACGAGCGAACGCGATCCGGTGCGACGAAATCATCAGGTGGGTGAGCGCGACCGCGACGCCATCGGCAGCGTCATCCGGGGAAGGCGGCGCCTTCAGCCGCAGCAGCTGGGCCACCATGTAGCCAACCTGTGGTTTCAGCGCCGCGCCCCGACCCACGATGGTCTTCTTGATCAGCGCCGGGGAATACTCCGCGATCTCGACGCCAGCCATCTCGGCGGCCAACAGGATCACGCCGCGAGCGTGGCTCAGCACCACCGCAGTACGCACGTTCTTGCCATAAAACGCGCTCTCAACGGCGATGGCTCCAGGCGCGTGCCGGGCGATGAGCGCTGCAACTCCGTCATGAAGGATTCTGAGACGAGCCGGAAGTGGATCGCGGGCGCCGGTGGTGAGCGTTCCGCACTCGACCAGCCGAGATTGCCGGGACGCCCCGCACTCCACGACGCCGTACCCCAACACGGCCGTTCCCGGATCGATGCCGAGCACCCTCAAGGGTGGAGCCTCAGGCTTCCGCCTCGGCCAGCTGAGACGCGTCGATGTCGAAGTTGGAGAAAACCTTGGAGACGTCGTCCAGCTCTTCCAGGCCATCCATCAGCCTGACGATGCGTTCGGCGTCCGCGCCTTCGACCCGCACGGTATTCCGCGGAACCATGGCGAGCTCGGCCGACTCGATCTCGAATGTCCGGCTTCGAAGCGCGTCCTGCACGGCGTGAAACATCGATGGTGTGGTGGTTACCAGGTACTGGTCGCCTTCCCGGGAGAAGTCTTCCGCCCCGCTGTCGAGCGCGGCCTCGAGCGCGCTATCCTCGTCGTGTCGCGCTGATCCGAGGTAGATCTGCCCCTTCCGATCGAACATCCAGGCGACCGAGTTGGTCGCTCCGAGATTTCCCCCGTTACGACTGAAAGCGAAGCGGATCTCGGCCACGGTGCGGTTTGGGTTGTCGGTAGTGGCCTCGATGAAGATAGCCGCTCCGCCTGGACCGTAACCCTCGTAGGTCAGCTCTTCGTAGACGCTACCCTCGAGCTCGCCGGTTCCCTTCTTGATCCCCCGATCGATGTTCTCGCCCGGCATGTTGACCGCCTTGGCTGCATCGATCGCCGTACGCAGACGTGGGTTGCCGCCCGGGTCGCCGCCGCCAGCTCGGGCTGCGACGGTTATCTCCCGAATCACCTTGGTCCAGGAAGAAGCGCGCTTGGCATCGGTGATCGCCTTTTTGCGCTTGATCTGCTTCCATTTGCTATGGCCGGCCATAGCCGAACTCCTTCGGGCGCGTGAGGTTTGCGAGCTGGCGGAGACATCCCTGCGGCTTGCGGAAACATAAGGGCCGCACCCGCTTGCGGCAACGCGCCGGGGCGGCTAAGCTCACCGCCATGCTCTCTCAAAAACACATTCTGAGCGCGCTCTGCGTGCTCCTGCTCGCGTGCGGCTCCGAGTCGAAGCCCCCTAAGCCGCCGGAGGTTGCGGCCGCCTTCCCGAGCTTGCCGCTGCCGCCTGAGCCGCAGTTCATATCCCGGGCCGGAAGCGACGACGCGCTCCAGCTTACGATCTTCAGTCCGGCCAAGACGCCCATGGTGACCGAGTACTATCGGAAGATGTTGAGTAAAAAGCCCTGGAAGCTGGTGAGCGATGTCAAGAATCGCGACGCTTCGACGGTGCTGTACGCGGAACAGGGGGGCCGGCCGATGTGGGTGCGGGTGTGGAGTACGAGCGATGGGGAAGGCACCATGGTCGAGCTGTCCGGGGCCGCGGTGGCAGCACAGCCGGTGAAGCCAGCGAAGTCCGTGCCGTCACCCAAGGCAAGCAAGTGAGTTCAGTCGGCGTCCAGCATGTCCACGAAGCGTAGCCACCGCGGGTAGAAGTACAGGTCCACGAATCCCGTAGGTCCGTTCCGATTTTTGGCCAGAATCAGCTCGGTAGCGCCCTCGACTCCCTGTGCCGACCGGTACATCTCCTCCCGATAGATCATCAGAATTACATCGGCACTCTGCTTGATGGCGCCTAGCGCGCCGAGATCGTCGAGCGTCGGTCGGGGGTCGGGCCGGCCCGCCTGGAGATGGGGCAGTTGCGCGATCACCAGCACGGCCAGGTCTCGCGCGAGAGCGAGAGCCTTGAGGGCGCGCACGGCCAGGGCGACTCGTTCCTCCAGCCGAGCGGTGGAGCGGGGCGGGGTGGTGAGTTGGAGCGAATCGACTACCAGCAGCTGGCGCCGTGGCACGACGTCCAGCGCGTCGCTCACTTCCGCGAAGTCCGCGCCGAGGAGTGGTTTCACCATGAGGGGGATACCGCGCAGGCGGACCGCGGCCGCTCCGACTGCGGTCCGGGCAACATCATCGAGACGACCCAGACGGAGCTCGTCCACAGCGACCCGCGCCTCCACCGCGAGCGCCCGCTCCATCACCCGCTCGGGACTCATTTCACCCGAGAAGTACAGCGTGGGTCTTCCGGCACTCGCGGCTCGTATCGCTATGCCCAGTGCCAGGGCCGACTTTCCACTTCCAACATCGCCGGCCAGAATCACGAGATCGCGCCGGCGCACCCCGCCCGCCAACAACCGATCGAGCGAAGCGAACCCGGTCGGGACCGTGTCGTGGGCCGGTGCGCCGCCCAGGCGCTCGTCGACCTCCCGCACCAATTTCTCGAGGAGGGAGTCGGGAGCTCGATCCGCCTTCTTGGAGAGACGCGGCATGGCGGAGTATAAGCGGGACAGCGGGACAGCGGGTCATGGAGTGGGCTGTCCCGCCTACCCGCCTACCGCCTTCCGGGCCTGTCTGGCCGCCAATGCCACTGCCTCGCCTGCTTCCACACCACCAGTCTCCCGTGCCGGAGCCACCAGCTGGCTCAACACCTGGGCGGCGGTTTCCGGGCGTACCTCGCGCAGCTGGTTCACGGCCGCGCTGAGCGCCCGCCTCAGTGGCGGCGGCATGGTGAGGCTGGACAGGCGCCGCTCCAGGGCCTGCACCCGGCGACGCTGGGCTCGTTCGGGTGGTGGAGGGTCCAGAAGCAGATCCTGAGCGACCCTCACCGTCAGCCAGAGCGCGAAGATTCCTCCCCGTTTCGGTCCCCGTCCGACCTGAGGTAACAAGGCAAGCAGCGCACTCGCAGCCGGATCCCAACCGTTCATCGAAGGCTCCGTCCCAATGCCTCAAATGCTATCCCTGGCTCGATATCGACCAGGCACCGGTGATGACCCAGAGGGCAGCGGGCACCACCCTGAGAGGTGCACGGTCGGCAGGGGAGGGGCAGCTCCAGCACTCTGGCCTGGCTGGCATAGGGAAAGAAACCGAAGGCCTCGACTGTCGGGCCGAACAGCGCCACCACCGGCGTTCCCACACCCGTTGCCATATGCATTACGCCGGTGTCCCCGGACACGAGAGCGCGCGCGCGCTCGAGCAGTGCCCCGGTAGCCTGGAGCCCGAAGACCCCCGCCGCGCTCGCTACCCGGGTTTGTCCCCGATCCGCCAGCGTGGCACCAAGCGCCACATCATCCGGCCCGCCCACGATGACAACCGCAGAGCCGGCCCTTACCGTCTTGTCCACCAGCGTACGCCAGTGCTCGAGCGGCCAGCGCTTGGTGGCATGCGCCGCGCCCGGCGCCATGGCCACGATGCTCGACTCGGACTGCAGGCCAACCGAAGCGAGCCACGCCGAAACCTGCTCAGCCGCCTCGGCGCCGATGAAGAACTCCGCCGGCCGGCCGTCGGGCGCCACGCCGAGGTCTCTCGCCGCGGAGAAATAGCGCTCGGGTACCGGCCGCCGATCGCGATAGCGGTTCCGCTTCCCGTGAATCAACAGCGCACGGGCCAACCGGTGCTTTGGATAGCTACGCCACCGGCCGGGCAGGAGAAGGCGAAGCGCGTGGCTTCGCAGATTGTCATGCAGATCGAGCAGGTTGGTATACCCGTCGCCCCTGAGGTCGGTGGCCAGCCTCAGCAGTGACTGCCCGGGCGCCACGCCGATCACCCGGCTCACATTCGGGTTATGGCTCAGCAGCGGGACGAACTCCCGTTTGGTGAGCACCGTGATTCGCGCGCCGGGATGGGAGTGCCGGATTGCCCGCAGGAGGGGAGTGGTGAGGAGGATGTCGCCGATGGAGCTAAAGCGAACCGCAAGGATGTTCGGGGATCTGGAAGCGTGGGGCACGGGCAGAACCTACAGCGGTAAGCGGGGAGCGGTAAGCGGTGGAACAGGAGGGTAGGGCCCGTTCACTGTTCACTGTTCACCGTTCAGGTCTATGTTTACAGAATGCCCCGTCCCAAAAGCATTCTATGGGTGGACGATGAGGTCGAGAGCCTCACGTCGCATATTCTGTTTCTCGAAGAGCAGGGCTTTACCGTCGAAACCACGACTCACGGAGACGACGCCCTGGTTCTGCTCCAGCGCCAGCCGTATGGGGTAATTTTGCTCGACGAGCAGATGCCCGGGCGGCGGGGGCTCGAGATCTTCCAGGCCATTCGAGCCATTGACCACGGGATGCCGGTGGTCATGGTCACCAAGAGCGAAGAGCCTGAGACGCTGAAGGACGCGATCGGCGCCGAGATCTCCGACTATCTCATCAAGCCGGTGAATCCCCGGCAGATCCTCTCGGTAGTCACCCGGCTGCTGGAGGGCGACCGGATCCGCCAGCAGCGGCTCTCGAGAGACTTCGCCACCCGATTCCGGGAGCTCGAGGCCCGCCGGGGCAGTCCCCTCGCGTGGCGGGAATGGATCGAGGTGGTAGTAGAGCTGGCGGAATGGGAGGTCCGACTGGGCCAAGCCGACGAGCCCGGCCTGCAGGATGCGCTACGCACCCTGCAAGACAGCATGCGCCAGGATTTCGCCCGTTACCTTCAGCGGAACTACGCCAGCTGGCTGCACGAGGGTGATACCGACCGCCCGCCACTGTCGGTGGATATCGGCGCGGAATTCCTTCGCCCGGTACTCGACATGCACGGGCGGGTGATGCTGGTCGTGGTGGACTGTCTCCGCCTGGATCAATGGGCCATGATCCGGCCCCTTATCAGCACCCGGTTCGACATCGAGACGGCGCACTATTTCTCGATTCTTCCGACCGCCACACCGTTCGCGCGGAACGCCATCTTCAGCGGCCTCTTTCCCGCCGAGATCAAGGCCCGGTACCCCAAGTGGTGGCACGACAACGAGGATGCCAGCCTCAACGCCCATGAGGCAGAGTTATTGACCGAGCAGATGCGCGAGCTTACCGGGCGCCAGGTACCGGTCCATTACGAGAAGGTGTTCACCGCATCGGACGGTGAGGGACTGCTCAAGCGCCTGCCGGCGCATCTGGCCCAGGACGGGGTGACCGCACTCGTCTTCAACTTCATCGATCAGCTCACCCACGGCCGCACCGAGAACTCGACCCTCTTCGAGGTCGCCCGGGATACCTCCGCACTTCGGAACCTCACCCGCACCTGGTTCGAGCGTTCCCCGCTCTGGGACGCGCTCCGAGAGGCCGAGCGTCGGGGGGTGCCGGTGCTTCTGACCACGGATCATGGCTCGATCCACTGCCACACGCCGGCGACGGTGTTTGCCAAACGCGATACTACCTCGAACCTGCGCTACAAGTTCGGTGACGATCTTCGCGCTCAGGACCCGGAATCGGCGCTTGTCGTCGACGACCTGGCCAGCTTCGGACTCCCCTCTCGGACGCCGGGCACGCGGCTCCTGCTCGCCACCGGCGATCGCTTCTTCGTATATCCCACCAAGCTGCGCGAGTACCAGGCGCGTTATCGGGGTGCATTCCTCCACGGAGGAGTGTCGCCGGAGGAAGTGCTGCTGCCGATTGCCCTGCTCACCCCGCGGCACGGCTGAGTGCGCGCCGAGATCAGACTGCTTCGGCTGATCACCCCATACCGGGCCCTGCTTGGCTTCGGGCTCGTGACCACCCTGCTGGCCTCCCTGCTCGATGGCTTTACCCTGGTGATGCTGGTCCCCCTGCTGAAGCACCTCTTCGGTACGGCGGGCAGCCTGCGGGCCGGGTCCACCCAGCTCGAGGTGCTGACGGACCGCCTGGTCGATCCACTAGTGGCAGGGCTCACGCCCGCGCAGGCGGCCGGCCGGTTGGTGGTGCTTCTCGTCGTCGGTCTCGTGCTTAAGAACATACTGAGCTATGCATCCACCCAAATCTCGGTCCGGACCCAGGAAGGGCTGGTGCGAGATCTGCGCACCCGGCTGTTCAGCCACCTGCTCACCCTGGACCTGGGTTTCTTCCAGCGCACTCGCTCCGGCCAGCTCATCTCTGCGCTCATCACCGAGGTGGACCAGACCAAGACAGTCATCACCGCCTCGCTGCTGTCCTTCTTTCAGAATCTGGTGGTGGTGGTGGTCACGCTGTTCATCCTGAGTCAGATCTCTCTCCGACTCACCCTGCTCACGTTGGCCTTCGTTCCCTTTCTCGTCCTGGGTCTGCAGGCGCTCCTCCGTCGGTTGCGGGGGCACGCGCGCGCGCGCGCCCACGAGCGGGGGGAGATTACCGCCACTCTGACCGAGCGGCTGGGGGCCATCCGCCTGATCAGATCCTACGGGGAGGAGGCCCGGGAAGCTTCTCACTTCAAGTCGCAAGCAGAGCGCTATCGTAAACGGGTGATCCGCACCCAGCGCTTCTCGTCGCTCACCAGCCCTGTGACGGAGGTGTTCTCCGGGTTCCTGGTGATCCTGATCATCTGGGCGGGTACCAGGCCCGGGCTGGTGGGTCTGTCCGCGCCGCTTGCGCCCGAGACCATCATCGTCTTCCTGATGGCTGCGCTGAAACTCACCTCTCCGCTCAAGACCATCGCCTCGTTTCCAGCAACGATGGCTGTCACCCTCGCCAGCGCGGAGCGGATCTTCGACTTCCTCGATCAACCGTCCACCGAGGTGGATCGTCCCGACGATGAAGTTGCCCGGTTCGAGCGCGAGATTGCCTTCGACCGGGTCTCCTTCAGGTACGGTGACGGCGATCTGGTCCTGCGAGATGTCTCCTTCAGCCTGGGAAAGGGCCGGGTTGTTGCGCTGGTCGGTCCTTCAGGGGCAGGGAAGACCACGCTGGCCGATCTGCTCCCCCGATTCCACGATCCCACGACTGGACAGCTTCTGATGGACGGGGTGCCACTCACCCGGCTGGGCCGGCGTTCGCTGCGGGCTCTGATGGGGGTTGTAAGCCAGGATACCGTGCTGCTCAACGACACGGTACGCTCGAACATCGCCTATGGCTCGCCCGGCGCTTCGGCAGCGCAGGTCGAGGCCGCGGCCGCGGCAGCCAACGCTGCTGCTTTTATTGCTGAGCTCCCGCAAGGGTACGACACCGTACTGGGCGAGCGGGGAACCCGGTTGTCGGGCGGCCAACGCCAGCGAATTGCCATCGCGCGCGCCTTGCTGCGCGATCCACCGATTCTTATTCTGGACGAGGCTACCAGTGCGCTCGACACGGAATCGGAGCGGCTGGTGCAGCAGGCCATCGAGCGTCTCATGCGGGAGCGTACGGTGCTGGTCATCGCCCACCGGCTGGCGACCGTGCGTGATGCGGGCGAGATCGTCGTGCTCGATGCCGGGCGGGTGGTTCAGCGCGGCAGTCATGAGGAGCTGTTGCAGGTCGGCGGCCTCTATCGCCGGCTCTACGATCTTCAGTTCCGCAGTGAAGAGCCAATTGCCGCAGAGTTGTGAGCCGACGGCGAGTGGTTAGGCCCTGATCCGGCGGGGTTCAGGGTATTCTCTTGCCGGACGGAAGCTCACTCGTCGTCAGATAATGCTGGTACATCCGGACGTACTCCTGGGCCATTACGGTGTGGCTGAACCAGCGCTCCGCCCGGCGGCGGCACGCGTGCGGATCACGGTGCCCGATTGACGGCCGAAGTGCTACCAGCTCATCGAGGGTGTCGCCCAAGGCACCGACCTCGTCCGAGACCACTTCGGGAAGGGCTCCTCTCCTGGTGCCGAGCACCGGCGTGCCGCTCATCATTGCCTCCACCAGTGTCAATCCAAACGGCTCATCCCACAGCGCCGGCATCCACAGGCACCTGGCTCCTGCCAGCAGGGCCGCCTTCTGGTCCCCGTCCACCCTGCCAACGAAGCGAACCCGCCGGCTGAGGCTGGGCCGCCAGCCACCGGCCACGACGATGGGCCGGCCGCTACGCTTGGCTCCCTGGATTGCCCAGCGGTACCCTTTGATGGTGTGAAGTCGGCCGAGAAAGAGGTCGTAATCGGCCTTCTCGGAACGGAAGACGAACTCTGAGGGGTCAACCCCGTTATATACGAAGGCGGTGCCGCCATGCCGCCGGGCATGGTCCGCACTGACGAAGATGGTGTTCGGGGGCGGACTTTTTTCGGGATGGAAATTGCCGTGCAGCGTAAACACGTGCGGACGCCCAGATGGCACGCGCAGCGGGCCGTGAGCGTGGAGAATCTCGGCGGAGGCAGGAATCAAGGGAGTGAGGTCGAAGCCGGCCTGAAGGATCTCGGCCGGATCCAGCGGCACCAGCTCGGTTCCGGGAACCCTGGATCCCATGGGCGCGAGCAACGTGACCCGATGTCCCAGCTCGGCGAGTCCTCTGGCCAGCCACACCACCACGCGCTGGGTGCCGCCGTAACCCTCCACCGGCAGGCGACTATGGGTGTAGAGGGCGATGTGCATGCGAGCCCAATGTACGGCTTGCCTTTTCCTGACGCCAAGGGCCGCACCGAATGACGCTGTCAGTCATGCAGGTGCTCCACCAGGGTGGTGGTGCCGGTTCCGTCATCTCTACACTGCATCTCAGTCTCGGCCTGGCGCGCGCTGGGATCCACGTACGGTTCGTCTGCCCGCCCGACTCAGAGGTCGAATCTCTTGCCAGGGCCGGCGGTCTGCAGGTCCACCCGCTTCGACTGTTGCCTCGCCAGCATCGGAAGAACGCCGCGGCACTATCGGAGCTGCTGGCCGGCAATCGGGTTGATCTGGTCAATTCCCAAAGCTCCATAGATCGGCAGGCGCTCGCGTGGCTGGCCCTGACCGGCCGCCTGCCTGTCCCCTTGGTTCTCACCCGCCGGCAAATGCCTCTGACCTTCTTCTTGGAGAATTGGCTGGTGAGCCGGGCGGCAGCGAGGGTGATCGCAGTCAGTCAGGCGGTGGGCGACGCACTCGTCCGGCGCGGTACGCCGCGCCGCAAGCTCAGCGTCATTCATAACGGCGTGGTGACCGATCGGATAGACGTTCCGGTGTCGTCCAGAGCCTTAGAGGAATGGAAGGGCCGGATCGGCTGGGAGCCTTCGCGCCGGACCATCGGCATCGTTGCGCGTCTCAAGGATCAAGAGGTCGTAGTTCGGGCACTCGGCCGGGTGACCACTCCGGTCCGCCTGGTCCTCGCCGGCGTAGATCCCACCAGTCACGTGGGCGCGCTCGGCGCCCGGGTGCCGGAGCGGCACGCAGTGGTATGTCTTCCGTTCACCACTGATGTGCGGCCGCTGTACGAGCTCCTGGAGCTGGCCCTGCTGCCGTCCCGGATGGAGGGGCTATCCCAGGGACTCCTCGAGGCGATGGCGCTCGCCAAACCAGTGATCGCCTCGGCGTCGACTGGAAACCTGGAACTGGTGAGAGACAACCAGAACGGCCGGTTGGTGCCGCCGCGAGACTCTGGGGCGTGGGGGGTGGCCATCGAAGAGCTGCTTACGGACAGAGCCGCCGCGCTCCGGCTTGGCCAGGCGGCTCGAATCACCGCGCGGGAGGAGTTCTCGATGGCGAGGACCGTGGAACGAACCCTGACGTTGTATCGATCCCTGCTGACGGCTTCGAGCTGAGTCCGGTTGCCCGGGCCCCGGGTGCGATTCTATTTTGTCAAGCCAGATCATTCGCCAAGGGAGATACCCAGCGTGGTAGGAGTCTCGGGATTTACCATAGTGCGGAATGCTGTAAAGCTCGATTTTCCGATCGAGGCGAGCATTCGTTCCCTGCTGCCTGTCTGCGATGAAGTGATAGTCAACGTAGGCAAGTCGGAGGACGAAACCCTCGCGCTGATCCGCTCGATGCAGGATCCGAAGATTCGGATCATCGAGACCGAATGGGACATGACCATCAGGAACACAGTGCTGGGGGAGGAGACCCTGCGGGCCATGCGGGCCTGCCGCAATCCCTGGGGCATCTACATTCAGGCCGACGAGGTGCTGCATGAAACCGGCGCCGAAGCGCTGGCTCGTGCGATCCGCCTGCACGACGGAGATCCTCGAGTCGAAGGCCTGCTGGTCAAGTACAATCACTTTTACGGGGATCTCGATACGGTGGGCACCCACCGCCGCTGGTATAGGCGTGAGGTGCGCGCCGTGCGGCTCGACCCCGCGCTCGACATCCGGCCGTACCAGGGAGCTCAGGGGTTCCGGGTGGGCCCCGACCACCGAAAGATTCGGGCCCGGCTTACCGATGCCGAGATGTTTCACTACGGGTGGGCGCGCCCGGCCCAGGCGCTGCGATCAAAGCTCGAGGTGAGCCGGGTGCTGTATCCCTGGGTCAAGCAGCCCGAGGCAGGGCAGCCACTGCTCCCCTGGACTCCCGGATTGCGGCGCTTCACCGGTACTCATCCCGCAGCGGCGCGTGAATGGGTGGCGGGCCGGCGTCATGACGCAGAGCGGTTCATCGAGCCCCGGCGTTTTCGTTGGGGCTTCCTCCGCTACTATATCTCGGCGGCCATCGAGCGGCTTACCGGGGCGCGCGTGTTCGAGTTCCGAAACTACAAGATCGTTTGAGCGAGCGGATAGCCGCGACCTTCCAGTAACAGGCGGACGCGGTGGGCATAGGTGTGATGTTCCAACGCATGCCGCCTGCCGGTCTCGGCAATCTCCCTGCGCTTCTCAGGATGATTCAAGTAGTGTCGCACCAACTCGACCGCTTCTTCCGGGTTACGGTACCAGGCACAATGTACCCCGTCCCGGCCGAAGGCCTCTATGCCCTCCACCCATTCCCCCAGATAAAAGCCGCCGCACCCCATCACCTTCCACATCCTGTTCGAGGCCGACGCCACCTGTGAGGGCTGATCGGGGTGCGAGCTGGCACCGAGGGTAACGGCCGCCCCTCCGACGGCCCGCGCGTACGCTCGGCCGTATGTCGGACCGCCCGCTACCGGCAGGTCCGGGGGCGCGGTACGCCACCCCGGCCCGCGAATCTGCAAGTCATACGAGCGCGCCATCGACCGCAGGAGACCATGGCGCTGCGTCGAAGTACCGGTCCCGATGAAGGTCACGTCGCAGCGATAGCCCCGAGGTATCCAGACTGCCGGTTGGTCGAGATCCGGGTCCATCCCCTGAGGGAGGTGAAGGACGTTGGGTACACCGAGCGCCCGGTATGTCTCCACCTGGGGCAGGTAGGTCGTGAACATAGCGTCTGCCATTCGGCCCAACCTCAGGACGTCCTCGATGGGTGGGATCCGAAGGTCGAAGTACCAGAAGGCGGAATAGCGTCCTCGTATGAGCCTCTTGAGTCGCTGTTCGCCCAGAAGGGTCGCGTGACGACCAAGAATCACAACATCCGGCTCGAACGATTCCGCCTGTCGGCTCAGCAGGGGCGCGGCGAAGCGGCCAAGGTTCTGAGTCCAGGTCACCGCATTGACCAGCCGGCAGTCATGCCCGAGAGATCTGACGGCCCGGGCGACCGCGGCTTCGTTCTTGTACTTGCGTCCGGCCCCGATAACGACCACGCGCAGGGAGACCTCGGAGGTTTCAGGAGCAGGAAAGGACGTGTTTTCGGCGCGGCGGAAAGATAGTCAACCCACTACTTTGTCGAGATGCGACTCCCACGACTGCGCACCCCGCGCGCTTGGCGCCGAGCGCGCCGCACGCTGGCGGCCTTGGCGGTGGCCGGGCTGCTGCTGATACTGGTCGGCGTTCCGGCGGCGGGCGCTGGCCTGTTCGGCTTTGCGCTCCTGGCAGTGATCCTTCTCGAATCGGCCCAGCTACACCGGGCCGCTCGGGAGAGCGAGCGGCAACAACACGCCCTGATTCAGATCCGTCCGTTGCTGGGCGAGCTTCCCCTGGATTTCAGTGGCTGGGCAGCCGACCCAGTCACGGTGCACAATGCAGTGCGGCTCGTGGTCGAGACCCGGCCGGGTCTGGTGGTTGAGTGCGGATCGGGCAATTCGACCGTGGTGATCGCCCGTTGTCTACGAGCCCTCGGTCGGGGACGCATCATCTCGCTGGATCACGATCCAGCATATGCCCGCCGCACGATGGAGCTCTTGCGGCTGTATGGAGTCGACGATCTGGCCACGGTAGTCGCGGCGCCACTCATCGCGCGGCAGGCCGACGGGCAGGTGGTGCAGTGGTACGGTCCTCAGTACGAGCCACTGCTCACGGGACCCATCGACATCCTGCTGGTCGACGGCCCTCCCGGGGCGAGCAGCAAGCTTGCCCGGTATCCGGCGGTTCCAATTCTGCAGCCGCACCTGGCTCCAGCATGCTCGATACTGCTGGATGACGGGGATCGGGTGGACGAGAGGACGATTGCACCGCTGTGGGCTGGTGCGCTGGGCGCCACGCTATCGTACCTCGAGGGAGGGCGGGGTGGCTGGCTGCTGCGACGTCAGGGATCCCCACGAGGTTCTTAGCCATGACGACGCAGCTTCTTCTGACCTACGACTTCCCACCAATGGGCGGCGGGATCGCTCGCTGGATGGGGGAGCTCGCGAAGCGCTACCCAGCGGGATCCCTGGTGGTGTCAACGGGTGAGCAGCCGGGGTCTGCCGCGGTCGATGCCACTTTTCCCAATCGCATCGATCGGCTGCCTGTTCCGTCGCGCCGGCTGCGGACGGTGCAGGGGTTGCTGCTCTGGTCGAGGCGGGTGGCGGCGCTCACCCGATCGGCCGACGCCGAGTTCATCTGGTGTGGCAACCTCAAGCCCGCTGCGTACCCGGCCCGGTGGGCATCGGCGCGGCTCGGGACTCCTTATGGCGTCATGGTGGTCGGGTCGGATTTGCTGATTCTTCAACAGCAGATCCTGCGGTCGCCGCTGAAACGCCGCGCGGCCCATGCTCTGCTGGGCTCCGCATCGGTGGTGGTCGCGATCAGCCGATGGACCGCAGACCTCTGTCTTACGATACTGGAGCGGCTCCAGATACGGGCCGCACCCGACCTGGTCCGCACCCTTCCTCTCGGTACGGATCCGGTCTTCTTTCAGCCTGGGCGCGACACGAGAGAGGTGCGAGCCCGCTATGGCCTGGGGGAACGTCGCTGGTTGCTCTCGGTCGCGAGGCTGGTCGCCTACAAAGGGCTCGACACCGGCCTGAGGGTTATTGCCGAGCTCGGGCAGCAGTATCCCGACCTGGGGTATGCCGTCGTAGGCTCGGGCGAGCAGCTTTCCGAGCTGCATGCGATGACGAAGACCCTGGGCCTCGAAGATCGGGTGCGCTTCCTTACCGACGTGCCCGATCGCGATCTCCCGGCACTCTACAACTGTGCCGAGGTTTACCTTGGCTTGTCACGATCGACGGAGCTGGACGTGGAAGGCTTCGGGATATCCCTGGTGGAAGCCTCGGCCTGCGGCATTCCCGTTGTTGCAGCACGAAGCGGCGGCATTCCCGACGCCGTACGCGAGGGCGAGACCGGTTTGCTGATAGACGGGGAGCGGCCAGACCTGGTGGCGGAGGCGGTACGTCTGCTGCTTCGCAACAGCGAGCTGGCGCGACGCCTCGGAGCAGGAGGGCGAAGGGCGGTGGAGACGTTCTACAATTGGGATCGAGTGACGTCCGAAATGGTCCATATCGGCAGGGAACTGGGTTCTACCCGACTGGAGGTCGCACGCCAATGACCGAGACCACCTCTCAGTCCACCGTGGCTTTGGAATACGACGAGCAGTATCGCGCCTGGCTTGCGAGGCAAGGCGACCGGGCCCTCGATCTGGTCTGGCGGCTTCGCCATCTTCTCTGGCGCCAGCGGGTGCTGCTGCGGCGCTATCGGCCGGAGGGAAAGCGTGTCCTGGATTATGGCTGCATGGACGGGGTGTTCACCATTCGGCTGCAGCAGCTAGGTGCGCAAGCGACGGGTTATGACGTCTCGCCCGCTGCCATAGCACAGGCGGAGAAATTTCGCGGACCTGCCCTGCAACCCACGTTCACCGTAGTGCCTCCGGGCCCGGGCCAGTTCGACCTGGTGTACTGCAACGAGGTGTTGGAGCACGTAGAGAACGACTTGGCGTTCGTCGGCGAATTGGTGGGGCTTTTGGCGCCGGGTGGCGTGCTGGTAGGGACGACTCCGGTAGGGCGGTTCTTCTGGGACCCCGATCACAAACGAATTTACGACCAAACCAAGCTGGAGCGGGCGCTCTCACCATGGGGCGTGTTTCGGATCCGTCGCTACTACCGCACGCCCCTGCGCAACTTGCTACCGTTCCGGCAGGACGGCGCAGCGGTGTTCATTTTTGAGGTCAGGCCGCAGAGTCTTCTGGACGCACGCTGATCGCGTAGGTGGGACAGTTGAGGACGTAAGCACCATCTATAGGAGACCAGTTCTGGACCGGGGCCATCACTTCTGCTTTACCCCGGGCATCGAGCCGGAATACCTGGGGGGCCTGGACCACGCAGGAGCCGCAGCCCACGCAGCGCTCCTCGTCCACCAACACCCGGAGCCTGCGAGTGGGGTGCATGCCGCGGCTGATGCCGCCGAGCTGCGTACCCAGCTGGTCGAGGGTGCTGGCGGTCGCCCGGTAACCGGACTCGATCAGCTCCTCGGTCTTGTCGAAGGCGAACATCGATATGTGCTCGACGCGGGGCTGTACCAGGACCAGCGGGGGCCCCTTCCAATCCCGAAGCTGAGTCTCGATCTGGGTCTGCATCACGATCTCGAGACCGCGGATGTAGGTGGCCGCGAAGCCCTGGGTCTCCGTTTCCGAGCGGAGTACGCTGGTGGCGGCCACGTTGATAGCGAGGATCGGCCCTTGACCCAGCGACGCAGCCATGCGGACCGGCAGGTTTTCGACTACGGCTCCATCGACGTACGCACGCCCGTTGATCTCCCGGGGCGGAAAGATTCCTGGCAACGCGCAGGAAGCCGCCACCGCGTCAGCCACCCGGGCGGTCCTGAGGCCGGGAAGGCCCCACATCACTTGCATGCCGGAATGGAGATCGACGGTATTGATCAGGAGCCGGCGTTTGAGATCGCCGAAAGTAACTTCCCCGACCAGGCTGGCGATGAGGGCTTCGAGCGGTTCGCGGCGATAAAGGGCGGGCGCAAGGAGGCGGCGGAAAGCGACATCCGCCCGAGCAACCTGGAAGACGTCCCGGCGGCGGACCAGTCGGGCTCGGACCTCCATCTTCTGGGAGGACACTCCAGCAGCCCAGGCAGCCGCGATGAGCGATCCGATACTGGAGCCCACAACCAGGTTCGGCACCAGCCCCCGCTCTTCCAGGGCGCGGAGCACGCCGATGTGGGCCAGCCCTTTCAAGCCGCCGCCACTCAGGACCAGGGTAAAAGGGCTATCCGGTATCACATGGTTGCCCTGCCAAAGGTTGCATTCGGATCCATCGGCACTATAAAAGTGCAAGAATCGTGCGCTCCGCGCGGTGAGAGCCGATGGAGTAAGGTTGTGCCCCGCCCACTATAGAGCGGGTAACCCCCGTCACGGGAGCAGGATGCCACACGGTGTGCTAAAGGAGCGGCTGCGGCGTGATCGGTTCTTTCAGCTGGGCCTGTTCTTCGTCTCTGTGGTGGTGATCGCCGCGGTGTTCGCCCCCTGGCTGGCCCCCCACAACCCGATTACCGGAGACCTGAAGAACGCCTACCTGGTGGCACCAGGGCCGCGGTTCCTGCTGGGAACCGATACCCAGGGGCGCGACGTCCTCAGCCGGGTGCTCTACGGGGCCCGCCTGTCTCTCTCGGTCGGCGTCATCTCCCAGGCGGTTTCGGTAACCCTCGGCGTCCTTCTGGGCCTTCTCGCCGGCTACTATGGGCGTTGGGTCGACGCCCTGGTGATGCGGCTGGCCGACATCACCTTGGCATTCCCCACACTTCTCCTGCTCATCGCGGTGGCTGCGGCGGTCAAGCCCTCGCTCCCTGTCGTGTTCGTGGTCATCGGGATTGTGGGCTGGGCGGGCATGGCCCGGCTGGTGCGGAGCCAGGTTCTCGTCCTCCGACACTCGGAGTTCGTGCTGGCTGCTCGTGCCCTGGGCGCGCGCGACCGCCGGGT
Source organism: Gemmatimonadales bacterium (assembly GCA_040007575.1). Lineage (GTDB taxonomy): Bacteria > Gemmatimonadota > Gemmatimonadetes > Gemmatimonadales > GWC2-71-9 > CAVVWJ01. Next base: position 10,551 of record JBDTUV010000003.1, on the reverse strand, counting down.
TCTCCTGCGCCATCTCCTCCCCAACGTGCGTACCCAGGTGATCATCGCGGCAACCCTGGGCATCGCGGGTGCCATCATGGCCGAAGCAGCACTCTCGTTTGTGGGGCTGGGTGCACAGCCGCCCACGCCAAGCTGGGGTGCCATGGTGGCGGATGGCCGCGATCTGCTTCGGGTGGCCCCCTGGATCTCGTTTGCGCCCGGTCTCGCCATCGGGGCGGCGGTGCTGGGCTTCAACCTGGTGGGCGATGCACTCCGCGAGGCGTATGATCCCAAGCTGAGGAGCGACAGGTGAGCGAGCAATCTTGTCATCCTGAGGGAACGGAGCGACCGAAGGATCGCGCGGGTGGCGAGCCGATCCTTCGCTCTGCTCAGGATGACAGGCCTTTCGACGTCGGGTCACTTCGTACGGAGGAGTTCCCCTGGACCTCCGACACGATCTACCTGAACAACGCCAGCGTCGGCCCCCTGCCGGAACGGACCCGAAGCGTGCTGGACCAGTTCAACCGCAAGCGGGCCGCCCCGTTCCAGCTACCCGACCGTGAGATCTTCGCCATGATGGCCGAGTCGCGCCGGCTGGCCGCGGAGCTGATCGGCGCAATCCCGGAAGAGATTGCCCTTACCATCAACACCGGATTCGGATTGAGCATGGCGGCTCGGTCCCTTCCGCTGCGGCCCGGCGATATCGTGCTGGCGAGCGACAAGGAGTTTCCTGCGAACGTCTATCCCTGGATGCTTCTCAAGGACAGCGGCGTTACGCTCGAGCTCGCGCCCACGACCGCCGAGGGCTGGCCCGATGAGGCACGTCTGCTGGACCGGCTCAGCGATCCCCGGGTCAGGGTGCTTGCCGTGTCACTGGTGCAATTCAGCAACGGGTACACGGTAGACCTCGCTCGACTCTCGGCCGCCACCCGGGCATCGGGTACCTACCTTGTCGTGGATGGCATCCAGGGGCTCGGGCAGCTGCCGGTCGACGTGACGAAAACCCCGGTGGACATCCTGGCTTGTGGCGCACAGAAGTGGCTGCTCTCGCCCTGGGGGTCCGGCTTCGTCTATGTACGCCGGGAGCTGGTGCGCGAGCTGAGCCCGTCCATTACCGGATGGATGGCGTTCGAAGGCACGGAGGACTTCACTCGACTTACTGAGTACTGCGACACCCTGCGCGGCGATGCCCGGCGATTCGAGCTGATCACGCTTCCGTACCAGGACTTCGCAGGGATGAACGCCTCCCTGGGCCTGCTGCTTTCCGTCGGTATTCAGCGTGTCGCTACTCATCTCCGAACCCTCCATGCTCCGGTGCTGGCCTGGGCGGGGCGGCACGGTGTCCGGGTGGTATCACCAGCGGGCGAGCGCGGCTCGGGAATTCTGTGCGTGCAGCCCCCTAATGTGGGCGAGGCGTTTCGGCGCCTGAAAGCGGCGCGGGTCATCGCCAGCATGCGCGAGGGAGCTATCCGGCTCAGCCCACACTTCTACAACACCATCGACGAGATGGAGCGGGTGGTTGACCTCTTGGAGGAGCTATGACCGCGTTTGCCGACATGCTCGCGACCGGCTACGGAACCGACGAGCCCTGCCTGGTTCTCGGCGCTGCGCTCGAAGGATCGCAGGTTCACCGGGAGCCCAAGATCCGGCTGCCGCTCGCGATGGCCACCCGCCACGGTCTCATTGCTGGAGCAACCGGCACCGGCAAGACCAGGACTCTTCAGTTACTTACCGAGCAACTCTCCGACCAGGGTGTCCCGGTGTTCGTGGCGGACATGAAGGGCGACCTGTCAGGGCTGGCGATGCCGGGCGACGCCTCGGACCGAGTCAAGGGCCGCTCGGCCGACATCGGGTGGGACTGGAAGCCCAAGGGCGTGCCGGTGGAGTTCGCGAGCCTTACGGGTAGCTCGGGGGTGCAGCTCCGCGCCACGATGACCTCGTTCGGGCCGCTCCTCCTCGGCAAAGTGCTCTCGCTGAACGACACCCAGACCAGTGTCCTCACCATGGTCTTCAAATATTCGGACGACAACGGTCTTCCACTGCTTGACTTCACCGATCTTCGTGCAGTGCTCCAGTTTCTCGGCTCGGACGAGGGGAAGAGCGCACTGGCCCAGTACGGCGGAATGTCCAGCGCATCTGTGGGCGTGCTGCTGCGAAAAATGGTGGAGCTCGAGTCCCAGGGGGCGGACCGCTTCTTCGGTGAGCCCGAATTCGATGTGAAGGACATGCTCCGGACCACGTCCGACGGACGCGGAGTCGTGACCTGCCTCGAGCTTCCGGACGTGGCGGACAAGCCGAAGGTTTTCTCCACTTTCATGATGTGGATGCTGGCGGAGCTGTATCACAACCTCCCCGAGGCGGGAGATCTGCCCCAGCCAAAGTTGGTCTTTTTCTTTGACGAGGCACACCTGCTCTTCGACGACGCACCCAAGGCATTTCTCGAGCAGATCGAGCAGGTGGTTCGCCTTATCCGGTCCAAAGGAGTCGGGGTGTTTTTCGTGACCCAGACCCCGAAGGATGTGCCCGAGGGCGTACTGGCCCAGCTGGGCAATCGAATCCAGCACGCGCTCCGGGCCCACACACCCGACGACGACAAATCATTGAAGGCGACGGTGCGAACCTTCCCCAAGACTTCGTTCTACGATCTTGAGGAAACCCTCACGTCCCTCGGAATTGGTGAAGCGGTGGTCACGGTGCTGAACGCCCGCGGCTCCCCGACACCGGTCGTCGCCACCCGGCTTATTCCGCCATCCGCGAGAATGGCGCCTCTCACGCCAGAGGAGCTGCAGGCGGACATCCGACAGTCCGACCTGGTGGCGGAGTACGGGAAGGTCGTAGACCGGGAAAGCGCACGGGAGATGCTGGCCGCGAGGATGGCGAAGACCACAGCGCCGGCAGAGACGACAGAAACCAGGCAGCCCGCACCTTCCCGGGCAGGCAAGTCCATCGCCCAGGTTGCGGCGGGAGCGCTTTCATCCTCGATTGCGCGTACTGTCGGGCGGGAGGTGGTCCGCGGAATCTTTGGCCTGCTCGGAGCGAAGCCGCCCAGCACGTCACGGCGGCGGAGCAGGTGGTAAGGAGATCCTCGTTACGTCGCGGGTTCCGGTTGGCCAAGAGATGGCTCCTGGCTCGCGTCGGTCTGGATGTATTCGTTCGGCCGGAGTGCTCGGTACCGATCATACAGCTCGGGCAAACTCCTGGGGTCTGGGCCCTGTGCCCGAATGGCCTCGACGGGAACAGCGTGGTGTATTCGTTCGGCATCGGGCGGGATATCAGCTTTGAGCGAGACCTGATCGAGCGATATCAACTCACGGTGTACGCCTTCGATCCCACGCCGCTCGCGCTCGCCTGGCTTCGAGCCCAGGACTTACCTCAGGGGTTCCTCCTCCACGAGGTCGGCATCGCGGCGCACGATGGCACGGCTCGCTTCCAACCACCTAGCAAATCGAAGTTCGAGTCCTTCAGCCTGGCACGGCGTTCCGGTTTAGGCCAGCCGGTCGAAGCGCCGGTGCGCCGGTTTGAAACGCTGGTCCGTATGCTGGGGCACACACGTTTGAGCGTGCTGAAGCTCGATATTGAAGGGGCGGAGTATCAGGTGCTGGACGATGTTCTGGGCAGTGGCATCCCGGTCGATCAGATCCTGGTCGAGTTTCACCACCGCTGGAAGGAGATTGGCGCGAGGCAAACCCGTCGGGCCATAGCAGGGCTGCGGGCCGCCGGCTGGTGCGTGGCGCACATCTCCGAGTCGGGCATGGAGTACACCTTCATGCCTCAGGCCTCGAGCACCAGCCGTACGTAGTTCTTCTTTCCCTTTCGCAGGATGACAAAGCGCCCGTCCGGCGGGCCTTGCAGCTCGGCCTCATCGAGCTCCCGGTCTACGGTTTCGATGGGCTCGTCGTTCACATAGAAGCCCTTCCCCTGGATGCCGCGACGGGCGTCCGCCTTCGATGTGGCAAGGCCGCTTGCTACCAGCAGCTCGACAACCGAGAGATCCCGAAGCTGACCCCGGGGAACGCGTCGTTCCGGGACATCGCCAAGGCCTGCACCCTCGCTGCTGGAGCGGCCGCCGAACAGGTTTCGGCTGGTCTTCATCGCCTGCTCCGCCGCTCCGGCTCCATGCACACGGCCGGTCATGTCAGCCGCCAGCAGCCGCTGTGCAGCCCGCTTTCCGGGATCACGCGCATGCGCTGCCATGGTTTCGGCGATCTCATCGAGCGAGAGGAAGGTGAACAGCTTGAGGTAATGCTCCACATCCCGATCGTCGGTGTTGATCCAGAACTGATAGAACTGATACGGACTGGTCTTGGCCGGGTCGAGCCAGATGTTGCCGGCCTCGCTTTTCCCGAACTTCGCGCCCGACGCGTTGGTGATGAGAGGAAAGACCAGCCCGTGAAGTTGCTGGCCTTCGCGCTTGCGGACCAGCTCGATACCCGCCGTAATGTTGCCCCACTGATCGCTGCCGCCGACTTGAAGCTCACAGCCTTCGGTTCGAAAAAGATGCCAGAAGTCGTAGGCCTGGATCGCCATGTAGCTGAATTCCGTGTAACTGATTCCGCTCTCCAGCCTGCTGCGCACGCTTTCCTTCTGCAGCATGAATCCCAGGGTGAGGTGTCTGCCCGCTTCGCGGAGAAAGTCCATCAACGGCAGCTCGCGCAGCCAGTCGGCGTTGTTCCGCAACCGCGCACTGTTGTTGCCGCTCCCATCGAAGCTCAAGAACCGGGCGAGCTGGTCCCGGATCGCCTTGGCGTTGCGGTCGATCTGGTCGAGGGGGAGGATCGGCCGCTCGGAGCGTTTGCCGCTGGGGTCTCCGACCATGCCGGTGCCCCCACCGATCAGCACGATCGGCGTGTGCCCGAAGCGCTGCAGCCACGCCGCGCCCATTACCGGCACGAGGTTACCGACGTGCAGCGAGTCGGAAGTTGGGTCGAAGCCCACGTAGGCTGTAAGTGGCCCCTTCTGCAGCCTTTGGGCGAGGTCGGCAGTGGCGTCCTGGAGCAAGCCGCGCTCCGTAAGTGTCTCGATGAGGTCGGGCATAGGCGCCAATGGTACCCGCTGGAATAGAGCCTCGCAATCGGCTAGCTTGCTCAGATGACCCACCCACAGGATCCGATGGATCCTTTGAACGCTCATTCCCCGCCCGGGAAGGGCTTCCGACCATCGCGCCTAAGCCCCAGCCGCCTTTCCCCTCAGGCGCGTCGCAACATTTTGGTCGGAATCCTCGCCACGCTGGCCTTTGGGCTCGCCATTCTGGTGGCGGCCTGGAGCCGAGCCTGCGCCGGGAACACCTGTCCTTCCATCGAGGAGCTGGGCGGCTACGATCCCGACCAGGCCTCCAAGGTCTACGCCGCCGACGGCCGGCTGATCACCGATCTCGGGCTCGAGCGGCGAACGGTCATTCCGCTGGGCGAGATGTCGCCCTATGTGAAGACCGCCTTTCTTGCCACCGAGGACAAGCGGTTCTACAGCCACCATGGCATCGACTGGTACCGGGTCTTCGGCGCCATCAGAACCAACGTTTTCGCGCTGCGCTTTGCCGAAGGATTTTCGACCATCACGATGCAGCTGGCCCGGAACATCTGGGACGAGGACATCAGCGGAACGGACAAGTCGCTCCGGCGCAAGCTCAGGGAAGCCCACGTGGCGCTCGACATCGAGCGAAAGTATCCCAAGGATAAGATTCTCGAGATCTACCTGAACCAGATCCCGCTGGGGAATGGTGCCTACGGCGTCGAAGCCGCTTCCCAGCGGTACTTTGGGAAGTCGGTGCGTGACCTCAACGTGGCCGAGGCCGCCACCCTCGCCGCGATCCCGAAGGCTCCCACCCGCTATAACCCCCGCCGAAATCCCAATCTTAACATCCAGCGCCGCAACACGGTGCTGAATCTGCTTCGGGACAACGGGCTGTTGAACGCGGCGGACACTGAGCGCTGGAAGGCGTATCCCCTGCTGCTCTCATCCCATTCTGATTTCAGCGGCGTGGCCGAGTATTTCGTGGAGTATGTGCGCCAGCAGCTGGAGGCCAGGTACGGCCGCGAGCTCTATACCTCGGGATATCGGATCTATACCACCCTCGACCTCGATATCCAGCAAGCCGCCGAGCGGGCGCTCGAGGCTCGGCTTGAAGCCATCGAGAGCGGCGCGGACGGCAAATTCACACACGAGACCTACCGGCAGTACATGGACTCGCGGACCGATAACAACGACAACAATGGCCGGAGCACGACGCCATATCTCCAGGGGCTGGCCGTTACGCTGGAGGCCAAGACCGGCTACATCCGTGCCATGGTCGGTGGGCGCGACTTCGAAGACAGCAAGTTCAATCGCGCCACTCAAGCCTTGCGGCAACCCGGCTCGACCTTCAAGCCGATCGTCTACGCCGCCGCCGTCGAGGCTGGATACCCGCTATCGCACGTGATGGTGGACGACCCACTCAGCGTCGAGCTCGATCCTACCGAGCCGCCCTGGGCGCCGCAAAACTACGACCTCGAGTTCGACGGGCCGATGACCCTGCGGCGGGCGCTGTACCTCTCCCGCAACATCATTGCGATCAAGCTGGGTATGGAGCTGGGCGAGCAGGCGGTGATCAGTGAGGCCGCAAAGTTCGGCCTGACCACCCGAGTGCCCGCCTTCCCCTCGATCCATATCGGCTCGGCGGAGGTGTATCCGCTGGAGATGATCGCTGCTTATACCACCTTCGCCAACCTCGGCACCCGCACCGTGCCCAACGCAGTGCTCCGGGTCGAGGACCGCAGCGGAAAGATCGTGTGGCAGCCGGCGGTGCGGAGCGTGGAAGTGATGGATACGCTCCACGCCTGGCTAATGACCGACGTGCTCCGCGACGTAGTGCGCCACGGCACCGCGGTCGGTTCCGTCGGGGCCCGGATCAACTTCCCCGCTGGCGGCAAGACCGGTACCACCAACGACGGTTTCGACGTGTGGTTCATCGGCTTCACGCCGGATATGGTAACCGGACTCTGGATTGGATTCGACCAGCCCAAGAAGATCAAGGCGAACGCCCAGGGTGGTGTGCTGGTCGGGCCGGCGTGGAGTGCCATGATGCGGGAGGTCTATGAGCGGCGCAGCCTGCCGACCGCGTGGTCGCGTCCCGCGGGACTTAGTGCGCTCGACGTAGACAAGACTACCGGCTACAAGGCCACGCCGTTCTGCCCCAAGGATGTCCACTACATCGAGTCGTTCATTCCCGGCACCGAGCCGACGGCGTTCTGCCCGGTACATTCGCCGTTTGGTTCGATCGGCGTTATGGGTGGTGAATCACCGGAGCCGCCTCAGACTACTCCCGGTCCGCCCACCGCACCGGGGGTCGGTGCCCCGAAGCCGCCCAACACCCAGGGTGGGGGCACCACCGGTGGGGCCAGCTCAGGAGTCATGGGGGGGACCGGCCCGACGCCCAGTCAGCGTCCCTGAAATGCGGGCGCGCCGGGTGGCCGCCCGCTGGCTGCTTCCCGTTGAAGGCGCGCCAATCGAGCACGGCGCGCTGCTGATCGGAGCTGACGGCAGGGTGCAGGCAGTAGGCCCGGACTCGGGCGTCCCTAGACCTTCTAATGTTGCGGCCGAGGACTTTGGTGACGCGGTCATTCTCCCCGGCCTGATCAATACCCATACCCATCTGGAGCTCACCGGCTTTGAAGGCCAGGTTCGAGAGCACGAGTTTCCTGCCTGGATTCGACGGCTGAGGGAGCTGAAGACGACTCGCACTCCGGCCGAGTACGCAGACGCTGCACGGCGGGGGTTGGCCGCGTGCTACGCCGCGGGAGTGACCACGATAGCCGACACTGGCGATTCCGGCGCTGCCCTCCAGGCTCTGGCGGAGGCCGGCGGATCGGGTGTGGCCTACCAGGAGGTCTTTGGTCCCGACCCGGGGCAGGCCGTGGAGAGTCTGGCAGGGCTGCGCGACAGGGTGTCATGTCTGCGCGGCTGGGTTGGCAACCGGGTACGTATCGGCGTTTCACCTCACGCGCCGTACACCGTGAGCGGGCCACTCTTCCGCGCTGTAGCGGCTTGGTCTGAGGTAGAGAGCCTACCCCTGGCCGTACATATCGCGGAGTCGCCGGCTGAGACGCAGTTCCTGGCGAACGGCACCGGGCCTTTCGCCGAGGGGTGGAAGGCTCGCCGGATTCCCCTGCCACGCTCCTCCGGCCTGACTCCAGTGGGGTGGCTCGCCGAGCATGGCGTGCTCACCGAGCGGACGCTCTGCATCCATGCGGTACAGGTCGACAGGGCAGACATCGACCGTCTGGCGGATTCAGGTGCTGCTGTCGCACACTGTCCCCTTTCGAACCAGGCCCACCATCACGGCGCGGCACCACTGGCGGCCATGCTTCAGGCGGGGATTCGGGTTGGACTGGGAACCGATTCCGAGGTCAGCGTCGGCCGGCCAGATCTCCTGGCAGAGGCGCGTGCCGCCCGGAGCCTGGCGGGGTCCACGGCAGACACGGTGATCGAGCTCTGCACACTCGGCGGCGCCCGGGCTCTGGGCCTGAGCAGCGAAACAGGGAGTCTTCGGACCGGCAAGTGGGGTGACTGCGTCGTGATACGGGTCAGGAACGCGGTTGAGACGTGCTCGCCCGCCGAGCTGGCGCTCGCCAGCTCGGCGGCGGATGTGCAGTTGACCTGTCTGGGCGGAAGGGATGTCTACCGGGCGCTATGAAAATCCAACGTCATGCTGCCATTCTGCGTGTCGTACGCGAACGCCGCATCGAGAGCCAGGATGATCTGCGTGGAGCGCTCGCTGATGACGGCTTCGTCGTGACCCAGGCAACCCTCTCGCGCGACATCCGCGAGCTGGGTTTGGCCAAGCTGGCGGATCCGCGGGGGGGCGCGTATTACACCCATCCGCATCGCCCTGCGGTGCGGCCAGAGCTGGGCCAGGTCCTGCCGGCGCTGCTGGTCAGTGTGGATGGGGTCGGTCCGTTTCTGGTGCTCAAGACGGCCAGCGGCTCGGCTGGTGCGGTGACGGAAGCGTTGGATCAGGCGGGGTGGTCCGAGATCATCGGGACGATCGCGGGGGATGACACCGTGCTGGTCATTACTCGAAGCCAGCGCTTGCGCGAGGAGATTGCAAGCCGGATTCAGAAGCTGGTGAAATAGGCTCGGCAGCAGCAGAATCGAGAGGGACAATGGTTTGAAACTTCCCGCTTGGTGCCAGCGGGATGTCATCCACGGCAACGACCTCGTAATGCATGCTGTCGCCCAGCCTTTCTACCAGCTTCCGTACGATGGCTGCGGCGCTTCCGGGTGTCCAATCGCTGGTGGGCACGACCAGTATCCGAAGTGCTGTTGCAGCAACCTGCCGCGCCTGCCATCGAGCCACCTCGGGGAAGGTCTTCAGGATCGCACCGAAACCGATTCCGTATAGCACCCTTCCATCCGGAATGCGTATGACGTGCCGGGTACGTCCCTGCACCCGGCTCAGTAGCCCCAGCCCGCGGCCGCAACTGCAGGGAGACGGCAGGCGGGCGGCGAGATCGCCCAGCCGGTAGCGGATGAGCGGCTGTGCCAGGCAGTTCAGCTGAGTAAAGACCACCTGGCCGACCTCCCCATCAGGGACTCGTCGATCCTGATCATCCAGGATCTCCACGATCTGGACGTCGTCGTTCAAGTGGAGCGCCCCGCGACTGTGCGGGCATTCCCAGGCTACTGGTCCGAGCTCGGCCGTGACGTAGACGTCGAGTGGCGGGGTCCCGAATGCCCGTTCCGCGAGCTCGCGGCCTCGATCGCTCATTGGCATTGCGCAGCTGTACACCACCCTGGGCCGGATGTCGGTTATGCCCCGCTCCAGTATCCGCTCGGCGATGAGCTCCAGACTCACCGCGTAGGAGCTGAACATGCCAGGTTGGGTGCGACGAAGAATCTCGATGTGCTGGTCCACCGTGGCAAAGCTGGAGACCTGGTGTAAAGGAGGGAGTACCCCCAGCCTCCTGAGGGCCGCAACCGGGCCCTTCGAAGCAACCGTCGCTCCCGTGTTGATGTTGAGCTGGGTGTCCAGCATCCGGTGCCCATAGGCATGAAAGATTCGCGCCCAAAGTGCCGATACTTCAGCTTGATCGCGGTGGCTCCGGAGGACTCGTAGGGGGGTGCCGGTCGAACCTGAAGTTGTCACTGGGAAGAGCTTGTCCGGGGGCTCAGTCAGCATCTGCACCGCCGCGTAGGCATGCAGCGTGGCCTTTTCGAGCACTGATAAGCGCTGGAGTGTCGGTTCTGTGACAGCGTCGGGCGACAGGCCCGCGTGCCGAAAGGCTTCCCGGTAATACGCAGTCTCCCCGGCCGCCCGACACAGCCGTCGGAGCCGGTGCGCGCGTCCGTGGGCCAACTGATCCGGAGACTTCCACTGCTCGGCGCGCCGCTGGCGGGCCGCCGCCAACAGATGCCACATGTTGAGCGCTGACATAGTACTAACGTATCCGGCTCGGCTTGCTGGGCCAAATCGAGTTTATTACGATTCGGGAGCGCTCCATTCGGGGGCGTTTGTCTGATTCCCGCATCTCACCATCGCATATTCTGGAGAGAGCCAGTGCGGTGTCTGGCGTTAAACGCCTCTTTTGAGCCGCTGAC
>JBDTUV010000002.1:0-33275 GCA_040007575.1 Gemmatimonadales bacterium | reverse complement strand
CGCGCAGGAAACAGAAAGGGCATTCAGCGATGTCGCTGAATGCCCCTCTTGTTCCCCAGGGTCCACTTTACCGTGGCCTTGCCGGCCGCGTCGGTCAAGCTGATCGCCTCGCTTACCTCCCCGCCACCGCTGGTGACCTGCCACGCCACCGACACCTGGGGCACTGCGTTGCCGAACCGGTCTACCACCTGGATCACGGGGTGGGTACCCACCTCCTGGCCGCGGCGGCCGGGCTGGCTGGTGGGACTCCCCGGAGCCGGGCTCAGAGTGTCCGGCGCACCCGGTCCCGCCTGGGCGGTGAACTCCTGGACCTGGGGCTCGACCGTATCGGCCACTACGAGCTGGGCGACTACGGTCTGCGGGCCAGGCGCGCTGCCGAGACGCCATTTGGCGCTGGCCTCTCCCGCGCTGTTGGTGACGGCCTGCGAAGGGGTGACCACGCCGGCCGCGTCGGTGAACACGAACCGGATCTCCTTGCCCACGGCGGGCTGCTGGCCCGCCGTCACCTTCACGACCAACGGCTTCTCCAACTGCTCCCCCACTACCCCCACCTGGTTATCGCCGCCCGCCTTGGTGAGGACCACTGCGGCCGCGCCGGGAGGATCGGGCAGCAGCAGGTCCCCACCGCCACAGGCGAGTGCGCCAGAGAGAACGAGGATGAAGGCCCGGCTGGCCCCATGAAGCGTTGTAGCCATGAGATCACGCGGTCTATGAGTGTTCTGCGGCCCGTAGTCGGCCGGGTGAAGGGTGGGGCTATCTAAAATAACGACGGGTCCGCTGGATCGGAAGTGGCTTGAGACGAAGCCTTAGCTGCCCGTCTGTAACAGTATGCCCAACCCAAAGTTGACCAGGCGTTCGCGGTAGGTACCGCCGAAGCGGTCGCTGTACCGGTGACCCACAAAATCGAGCACCGGATTGAGATAGAGCCGGCGACCGATCCGAAGCTCGTAGCCGGCGCCCACAAGGCCCGCAAAGCCGGTGTCTCCGGTCCCGTACCCGTCCTGGAAATCGACCGCGTTGCGTCCGATCCCGAGCCCGCCCTTGAGGTAGAACCCGGTCGAGGCGGCGGGGTAGAACTGGGCGACGAACAACGCGCTGCTCAGCGATTCGGTGGCCGGGCCGTTCTCGTTGATCCAGGAGAGGACTTCGCCGCCCAGCCGGAGGTGCTGGCTCACGGTTCCACCGAGCCGGGCGGAGATAGTGGGGCGGTAGAGCACGTTGCTGTATCCGGCGCTCGGCTGGAGATCGTACGACTCCCCTCCGGCGCCCAGTCCGAGGCCGAACCAGAATCCACGCCGGCCGCCTTCACGCACCTCGACCAGACCCTCGGGGGTTTTCTGAGCCGCTGCATCGATTGGCAGTGAGATCAGAACCAGGAGAACTGTCATCCAGAGCGCAGCGAGGGTGCCGCATTTCGGCCCCCTCGGACGCTTTGCTCTCTCGGGGTGACAGTCTGGCTTCGGGACAGCACACCGGACCGTAAGCATCGGGCCTCCCGCTCGCGTTAGCTTTGGGGTTTACCCAGGGGATGGCAATCCCCATTCGCCATCGCAAAGGTCGGACCAACTCAATGTCGTCCCGTGCCCGGCTGGCTGTAATCGTCTGCTTCGGCCTGGTCGCCCTGGTGTTTGCCCGCCTGGGCTTCTGGCAGCTGAGCCGGCTACGGGAGCGGCGCGCGGCCAATGCCGTGGCGCTCGAGGCCCGGTCGGCGCCGCGGGTCCGGCTCGACGGCGCCACGCCGATCACCGCAGATCTCGATGGCAGGCAGGTGTCGGCGACGGGCCACTACGATCACGAGCACGACGTCGTGCTGCGGGGGAGGGTGTACGGCGGCTCACCGGGCGTGGAAGTGGTGACACCGCTGGTGCTCCCCGGAGGCCGGGTGGCGGTGCTGGTGAACCGGGGCTTCCTGCCGACGCCTGATGCCGTCACCGCCCAGACCGATTCGGTCCGCGAACTCGGACGGGTCCTGGTGCAGGGTACCGCACTCCCCGTCCCGTCTGGAGGCGGGGCGCCGCTGGACCGAGCCGGCCACCTCACCTGGGGCCGGCTGGACCGCGAAGCCCTTGCCGCCCGGCTGCCGTATTCGATCGCCCCGGTCTACATCCGCCAGTCGCCCGACCCGGCCCTGCCCCACTTCCCCCGGCGGCTGGAACCGCTTCCGATCGACGACGGACCGCACCTGAGCTATGCGATCCAGTGGTTCGCGTTTGCGGGGATGGCGGTGGTGTTTGGAGGAGTGATTCTGAGAAGCGGGAAACCAAAAGCGTAAGTGCCTTTTCTTCCCCGTCCTTCACGTCGTCGGCTTCACCCCATCCAACTGTTCAATCGTCCTGGTGGATGGCTGCCGGCTCTTCTGCAGTCGTGCGGCCGTGGCCTCCGCGCCCCGTAGCGCTCGTAGCAGGTTCTGCCCCGCCAGCTTCCTGAGGTCCGCGTCGGTCCAGCCCCGGCGGATCAGCTCGGCGAACAGCTGGGGGAACATGGAGACATCTTCCAGTCCGACCGGTACCGTGTCTATGCCGTCGAAGTCGCTGCCGATGCCCACATGATCGACGCCGGCAACCTTCCGTACATGCTCGATGTGATCGGCCACCTGCTTCAGGGTGGCACTGGGCCGGGGGTGCAGCGCCTTCCACTCGTCGAACCGGCGCTTCTGCTCGGCTGAGTCGGAGACCGCCTCCTTTATCGCACTTCCCTGCTCCTTCGCCCGCGCCTCCCAGGCCGCCACGTCGGTCGAGACGAACGCCGGAACAAACGTGACCATGACCACGCCACCATTCCGGGGCAGCCGGGCCAGGATCGAGTCGGGGACGTTCCGCGGATGATCGGTCAGTGCTCTGGCCGCGGAGTGGGAAAAGATGACCGGGGCCTCGGTGACGTCGAGCGCGTCGCTCATGGTGGCGGGAGACACGTGGGACAGGTCCACCAGCATGCCGAGCCGGTTCATCTCGCGCACCACCTCACGTCCGAATTCGGTCAGACCGTTGTGTCGGGTGGAGTCCAGCGCCGCGTCGGCCCAGTCGAGCGTCACGTTGTGAGTGAGGGTCATGTAGCGGGCGCCGAGATCGTAGTAGGACCGGAGCGCGCCGAGCGAGTTCTCGATGGCGTGGCCGCCTTCCATGCCCAGGAGCGAGGCGACCTTGTGGCGCTTGAAGCTGGCCTCGATGTCGGAGGCGGACAGCGCCAGCGCCAGGCGATCGGGATAGCGCGCGATGACCCGCCGGGCGATGTCGAACTCCTCCAGCTGCACCTTGGCAAACCCGCTGTCCTTGATCTCTCCGGGGATGTAGATCGACCAGAACTGCGCACCCACCTGGCCCTCTGCCAGCCGGCTCAGATCGGTGTGCCCGGTGGTCCTGGTCCGGAGATCGTAGGCCGCCACGTCCCGCGGCGCCTTCTCGGACTCTCGAATGGCCCAGGGAAGGTCGTTGTGCCCGTCGATGAGCGGCGTCGAGCTCAGGAGCTTCCTGGCATGCTCGAGGGCGCGATCCTTCGATTGGGCGCGGGCGGTGCCGGCTGAGGCCATGAGAATCAGAGTGAGAAGTGAGAAGTGAGAAGTAAGAAGGTGACGGGGCTTCATCGTGGGTCCTATGTACAGGTGGTTTTCCGAGCGCTCGCGCGTCATCCCGAGCCCGAACGACCGCTCACTGCGGACGCTGTTCCTTACTTCGCTCTTTCTTTCCCGTTGTAAATCTGCACCAGCTCCGGGCGCAGCACGAACTCCGGGCAGATTGTCCGATCGTACTCGTACGGCCCGCCGGTCTCCGCGTCGGTCCAGGGAAAACCCCGGCATACCACCGGATAGTACGACTCCGCGTGGATGGTACAGACGTTGTCCCGGAGAAAGACACAGCGACCGCCCCGAACCCGGGTGCGCCACTCGCCCCAACGGGTGCGATACACCGTGTTCCCACCATGGACGCTGGTGATGGCCGCGGCCTCGTCTTCACTCAAGGTGACGCCGTAGGCACAACAGGACGAGCTATGGGGACAGGGATAGCAAGGCAGCGATGGCAGCTCGAGCATGCGCAAAGTTAGCCGGATGGGGCGAGTGCCACCATTATCGTGACGATCTCGTGTGCCGCGGCGTGAAAGGGCACTATCCGGCCGCCTTCTCCGAGCCTGATGTCGTGCAGCGGGCTCTCGTCGGCCCGGGCGCGTTGCGCGCTGCTCACCGGATCGCCCAGATGCCAGAGACCGGCGGTTGGCCGGGCGGTCGCGTTGTAACAGCGGAGCACCATGCCCTCTCCCTGCTCGGCCGGCTTGAGCCCGGAGAAGACCAGTCCGTAGCCTTCCAGCCGCACGTCGATCGGAACCGGCGACAGCGGCGAGGCCTGGCGCAGCCACACGCCTCGAACCGGAAGGAAGATGTCTTCCCAGAGCTCAGGTAGAGCGGTACCACCCTCCAGCTCGGTCTCGGTCACCGGGGCAATGGCGAGCTGAAGCCGCTCGACTCCGTGGCATTGGGCCAGCGGCGTTGCCACTGGCCATCCGGCGTGTCCGGGGCGGGTGGGTAGATCGCCGCGAGACAGCTCTCCCACCGAGCGCAGCAGGGTGAGCAACAGGTCTCCCTTGCGCTCGAGCTCGTACTCGAAAAAGCCGGGCGCGAAGATGGCGAGCCCCCTCGCGCCTGAGGCCCGCGCCACGAACCGGTGAGCCGGCGCCGTCGTCACCGGCGTCTCCCGCGGGTAGGCACGTGGGTTGGCGCTGACAGCCGGGCGCGGGGTCACGCCAAAATGATCGCCCGCGGTGGCGGTCCCGCCCGGCAGGCCGGTGCTGGTGCGGAGCCGCAGCCGGTGGCTGGATGCCCGGTTCTCGAGCTCGAGGGTACAGCGCACCGAGGGGCAGCCGGCGTAAAGGGTGACGATGAGCCGCACAGCAATGGTCCCGGAGCGCTCGCCCCGAACCCCTCGTCCCGCGGCCAGTTTCCAGCGGGCCTCCAGGGCCGCGACCAGCGGACCCGCGGCGAGCGGACGCACCCGCACGGAGCCCTGGACCCGCTGAACCCGGTCGCGCGCCGGGGGACAGTAGCTATAGCTGTCCCCCACATCCCCACTCGACTCCAGCAGGAAAAGATCACGAAAGCGCTGCTGGTTGCGGCGATCACTCAGCTGCAGCGATCCGTTGGGGGCGATCCTGACCTCCAGGAATTCGTTGCCGAGCGTCCGTCCTTTTTGCCAGGCGGTGCCGGCGAGATGGGCGGAGTGGTGCTCGCCTGACTCCAGGACAGCAACCCCGAGGCCCCCCACTTCGGGCGCGCGAAAGGCGACCCGGCTCCAGTCCACCTCGTCCTGGTCCGGGTAATGGTGTGGCGCATCGAGTCGCTCCTGGCCGCCGCGCCGGCCGAGCGTCTGGACCGGCACTTCGCCCGATGGACCCACAAGATGAAACGGATGGTACCCCGGCCCTACTCGAGACATGCGATCGCCGGGTGGCCCGATCAGCACATCCCGGCGAAACCAGCTCAGATCGGTCACAACCACGGATCGCCTCCGTCGCGGAGACGGATTCCACAGCACCAGCCGTGGCGCGGTGCCCTCCGGCTTGGCACGCGCGCGGTCGGGGATATTTCCGGCCAGCTCGTCGAGGCTGGTGCGGGATATCTCGGATGCCATGGTGCGGACGTCGTCCAGCCGCAGCTCGACCCGGCGAGCAACCGGATCGCTGGTAGTCCCCGCGATCGAATCATGAAACTGGCTTTGGAGCAGCGCCCGCCAGGCATAACCGATCAGGGGGCGACGGTCTCCCCCCCTGGTGGCGAGCGCCAGCGCGGCGAGCGGCTCTGCGATCCGGGACAGCGCCAGCTCGGTGATGGCATGCCGTCGCTTGAGCGGAGCGCGGGTGGAATGGACGCCTTGAAGGGTCCAGGTGTATCCGTACGACCAGCGCAGCTCGCCGCAGACCACCGGCAGCCCTACGGCCTCGGCCGATGCCCCGGTGAAAAAATCCTGAAGCTTCGAGATCCGGAATTCGCTGTCGGGCTCTATCTGCTCCAGGAGCGCGCGGAGCCGGCTCATGGCGGGATGCGCCGAGTGGTGGTCGGCGCCAACGAAGACGGGGATATGCCTGGTGGATGCCCGCGATACCAGGGTGGAGCGCACTCGATTCCACACCAGGGGCAGGCGCTCGGCGTCGGCGGGCAATCCGGCGCCAACCTCGTACCCGTCAGGCGGCAGGTGGTAGACCAGCACCTCGCGCCCGTCGGGGCCGCGCCAGCGATAGAGGTCCCGCTCCTGCCCCGGCTCCCCACCCAGACCGCGCCAGATCACACCGTACCGGATTCCGAACTCCGCGGCGAGCGTGGGCCACGAGGCGGGATGGCCAAAGGCGTCCGGCGAGTACAGCACCTCCGCCCGACCGCCGAGCCGTTTACTGTCGGCCTGGCCCGCCAGGAGATTCCGGATCAGCGACTCGCCGGACGGGACCAGCTCATCGGCCAGCACATACCACGGCCCCACCTGAAGGCGTCCTGCTCGCACCAGCTCGCTGACGGCCGGTTCCCGATCGGGACGGACACGCAGGTAATCCTCCAGCAGCACGGTTTGGCCGTCGAGAAGAAACGTCGCGGCAGGATCGGAGTTGAGCCGGGCGAGAAGGTCGTCTACGGTGGGGACGAGCCGGGTAAGAAAGGTGCTTTCCGGGAGATACCATTCCCGGTCCCAGTGGGTGTGTGGAATCAGATGGAAAGTGAACCCGGGCATCGCGGGAAATTAGCTCCGGCCGGGGAGAGCTGGCGAGCGCGACAGGTCAGTCGTAGCCGGTGAAGGGCTCAGTCAAAAGCCGGATGCCGAGAGGGGTATAACCGAACACGTGGGTGATACGAAGACTGGAGGGGAGTCGCTCGACTCGGGATTCGACCAGCTTGAGGTCGGGAGCGTCGCCGAGGCCCAGGGCGTTCAACCGCTCCGCCTCACCCTTGGCCACGTCCCCGGGAGTGGGACGGCTCG
This sequence comes from Gemmatimonadales bacterium, assembly GCA_040007575.1. Lineage (GTDB taxonomy): Bacteria > Gemmatimonadota > Gemmatimonadetes > Gemmatimonadales > GWC2-71-9 > CAVVWJ01. Next base: position 26,328 of record JBDTUV010000002.1, on the reverse strand, counting down.
CCGGGTACGCATCCTCGTGGTGGCGGATCAGGGCTTGCCAGTGGGCGTCACCCGCTCGCTCGACTGACTCCCGAATCTCGTCTCGAGTGAACGCCATCGGTCCTCACCGGTTCCTGTCCGCGTTCCACCAGGCAGACGGCCGCCAGGATGGCGAAGCCCGCGGCGAGTGGAGTGAAGCGGATGTTCCCGAAGAGATACCCCAAGAGGGCCATGGTTGCCACCATACCCAGACACAACCATCCGGTCCACCGACGGATCCTGTCGCCGAACTCCATGATTGGCTCCCGAGAAAGTTATGCGGATAGTGCACGAAATATGCTGGTTGGGATCTCTTGGGGCTGTACGGCAGGTCACGGGGCGGGAGTGACCCCGAGCAGGCGAACAGACGACTGGAAGATCTCCGCATCCAACATTTGCGCTATGCTGGTCCTGGGCACCTCCATGTGACCCTCATTGTCCATGGTCAGCTTGACAACATCTGCATTCCGGCCGAACCAGCGGGTGCTGGGCTCCAAATCCGAGGGATAGACGAAGCCCGGGAGCGAAGCCGCCGCCAGCGCCGCCTGCGAGCCGATCCCCGACTCGGGCATGGTCCCGGCCCACAGCTCGGCGCCGTAGTCCTGGGCCAAGGCATACACCCGGCTCACCTCCGAGAGTCCACCCATCCGATGCACCTTGATGTTCCAGACCTTGGGGCCGCCGAGCTCGATGATCTGGCGAGCGGCGGTGGCATCCTTCAAGGTCTCGTCCAGGCAGATCGGAGTTTGGATCTCCTGTGCGAGAGTCGCGTGGCCAACCAGATCATCCGGTGCCAGCGGCTGCTCGATGTAGAGCAGCCCGGCTTCGTCCAGCCCCCGCAGATTGGATTCGTGCTCCGGCCATTCGTACCCACCATTCGCATCCACCGTCAGGGGAAGGTCCGCCCCGGCCATCGCCTGCCGTGCGGCCTGCACCGGACCGAGGTCCCATCCGGGCGCAACCTTGATCTTGACCCGCCGGTACCCCCGCGCGAGTGCCTCGTCGATCCAGCGCCGAAGCGTCTCGGTCGAGCGGTCCTGCGGGATACCCAGGGCCACACCGCAGGAAATGCTGGTCGCGGGCTTGGCCCTGACCCGTTCACCCAGCAGGACCGCCAGACTCGTGTTCCGGCGAGCAGCCTCCAGATCCCACGCCGCCGTTTCCAGCCCCGACCGGGCAAACGGGTTGCCCCTGACACCCACCCGAAGAACCCGGTCCACTTCCTCCGGTGAGTCCACCCCTGCCTTCATCAGGCGAGGAATCAGGACCCGCTCCAGGATGTCGCGCGCGCTGACCAGTGTCTCCTCGGAGTAGAACGGCAGCTCGAAGGGTGGCGACTCGCCGTAACCGCGGCTCCCCTGGTCGTCATGCAGCACCACGACAAGAGAGCGCCTATCCGTCATGGTCCCGCCGGATATGATGAACGGCTCGAGCAGCGGGAGGGTCAGCTCGTAGAGCTCAATGCGTTCAATCGGCATTTGATAGCTGGGTTCAGGGCAAACCAAAAAGCAAACACGAAAGCGCGAAAGCACGAAACCAGCAACCGTGGTCGTGTCGCTCGGTGATTAAAAAAGGGAAACGGACGAGGAGCCGCTGTAATGCCACTCACTAACTGGGCGTGGTGCCGGCTCGGTTCTGCTTTTGCAGATCGAGGAATTTCAACTCGCCTCCCCGCCGCTCCAGGCCCCCTTTCGCTGCCAGGTCGAGCATGCCCGCTATGAGACCCTGACCCGGCTCGAAAAGCAGGGCGTGGAGCGCGCGTTGCGGGCGGGAGCCGTCCGTGGCCGGATACTCCGACAGGGGCAGCTGAAAGAAGGTATGCAGCTGGACGCTCTCGCAGCCCAGCCGGGCATACTCGAGGATGAGGCGCCCGCTGGAGACGTTGCCGGTGCCGGTGAGCGGAGGGGTGGAGAGCCCACCACGTCCCGCGGCGTCGAGCACCCGGAGATTGCGCTCGCTCAGATCGAACCCGCCATAGGCGACGGCTTGCTCCGGATCCCAGAGGCGGTTGAACACGACCAGCGCGTCGGCCGAGCCGGCGGCGTTCAGCATCTCCAGCTGGAAGGCGTCGTCGAAGCGGGCATTCATCAGCTTGAGCGCGAGCCGAACCGGAGTCGAGCCCGCCGCCCCACGGACTTGCGCGGGCACTTCGCGCAGCCAGCGCAGGACCTGGTCCCGCTCATCGGCCAGCTCGTTCCCCGCCAAGGTGGGGGAGAAATCCTTTTCGAGCAAGAGCTCCTGGGCGCCCCACGCCCGGCAGAGCCCTTCGGTGGTGTGACGATACTCCTCGGTCCGGAAGGGCTCCCCGAGGCGGGGCAGATGATACTTCACCGAGGGAACCGCCACCATCTCGCCCGCCCGGGTGGAGTCGGCTGCCGCCCGCACCAGCGCCAGATACTCCTCGAAGGACCGATCCCATCCCCGGCCCTTCCAGGTCACCGTCCACCCTTCCCTGCCGCTGGCCGACCGGCGACGCTCCACTTTCATCCGGGTCTCGTGCACCGCCCAGGCCTCCATGGATCTCTCCCCGGTGGCGTCCTCCGCGATCACGGTCTTGAGCACCACGAAGGCGAGTCCGGCGGCCCGATCGGTCTCCAGCTGTTCCAGACTGAGGGAAAGCTGGCCTGATCCCTTTCCGATCGGGTGCGGCAGGGTGCGACCGAGGTAGCGGGCGGTCAGATCGACACGGTAGGCGTCACGGATGTAACCGGCGATGTCGCGGGGCAGCTCGCGCTTGAAGCGCTCGAAGTCACGCTCGAGTAGCGCGCGCATCCCGGACCATACGCTCGACGGCCTCGCGCTCACCGACTGGCAGTGGCGGACCCCAGGGATCGTCGCAGGCATCGGGCGGCAGGCCGCCGTCCGCGGCCGCAGCCCACAGCATCCGCCGGATGTAACCCTCCATCGGATCGATAAAAGTGGTCTGGCCAAAGCGATCGCAGAGATCCGAGAGCAGAATGAATCGGGTCCAGTCCTCGGCCGCCCGGGCCCGGAGGAGGTCTGCCTGCAGGTCGGGAAGTGCGGCACCCATGCCGATCAGCGCGGCACGGGCTCCGAGCAGAAGTGAATATCCGAGAAAACGGTCCTCGCCGGTGATGAGCAGCTTCGACGGATGCTGCCGGAGCACCGCGGCGACCCGCTGGAAGGTCATGACCGAGTCCAGCGTGGCCACCTTGATTCCGATGACGTTGGGCAGCTCGAGAATTCCGTGAAGGGTCGCGTCGTCGTACGCGACGCCACCGGCGGCCTGATACAGGTAGAAGGCGATCACCGGCAGCTCGCGGCTGAGCCGCTGGTGATACCCGATGGGATCGTTCTGCTGCGGAAAGGCGAGCAGGGCATCGGCCTTGCCCCGGCGGGCCTCGATAGCCATGCCGATGTCCCGCGCCCCCGCTATCACCACTCCGGTGGGCAGCGCCTGCCGCCAGGTGTCCAGCACCTCCCGCCGCTGCTCGGCGCTCAAATAGGGGCCGCGTCCGGTATGAGCCCACACCGCAACCCCGGCAATAGGCTGCCCCGCCATCCAGCGGGCATAGCCCCGCTGGGCCTCGGCATCCATCACGGTGCCGCGGAAGGGGACCGGTACGGCGGGAATCAGTCCGCCGTCAATGCGCCCCAGCATTCCCGCTTTCGATTGACGAGCGCTGCTCGGCAGTGAGGTCGAGCAGATCGAGCTTGGCCACGCTGTTCTCCGGCAGTCGCAGCGGCTGGCCGGTGCCGAACGCGAAGCGATCTGCCCCGACCGTGCGAAGCAGCGTCTCCAGGTGATCCTCGGGTGGCCCCCAGATCCAGCAGATGTCCCACAGGATCCGGCTGGACTCCTCCGGCGTGGAACCGAAATGAACTTCCTCGACGAGGGGCCGGTCGGCGTGGGTGATGATTAGCCGGACCCGTGGGTCACTCCTGATCAGTGTCCTGACCGCCCAGGGTGGGAGCTCGGCGGCACGATCGTTGGGGTGCCGCTGCCGGGCATCTTCCAGCCGCACCGCGAGCATGAGCGGCAGCCCTTCTGACCCGCAGGCCTGAACGAGATTCCGCATCTCGGCACCGGCCGGATCGAGCCCATAGTGCGTGGGATCGCAACGGACCGCGGGCACCCCTTCGGCCCGCGCCTCGGTGAGGACCGCTTCCCATCCGCTCAGGCCGGGGTGGACCGCCGGGACGGGCCGGAGCCGGTCATGTCGCGCCGTGGTCTCATACAGCCAGGGATTCCCCGCGGCCGGATCGCGCCAGAAGATGCCGGGCAGGTGAGTTACCCAGGCCTGATCGACGGCCACGCGGTCCAGGGCTCGGAGTAGCGCGTCGGGCGACGTGCCCGGCACCCGCCGGAATGGGTATGACCCCAGGAAGCTGTTGACGTCGAGTCGCATCAGTCCGACGTGAAAGCGGTGGACGGAAAGATTCGCGTGGCGTTGCGCCAGCGAACCAGCTCCAGATCGGAGGCAGAGAGGAGGTGCTCCAGATATCTGAGCTTGGCCCAGCCGGTGTCGATGGTCAGGTCGCAGCCCCAGAGCAGGCGTTCGACCCCTACGGCATCGAGACATGCCTCGAGCATGCCACCATCGACCCCGCTGCCCGAGAGATCCACGAATACATTCGGCTGATCGCGAAGGACCGCCAGGGAGTGGATCCAGTCACCCCCGCCCCCGATATGGGCCAGCAGGAAGTTGACCTTGGGGTGGCGGGCCGCCAGCTCGACGAGCTCCACGGCGTCCGACGCCTCCTGCCCTGGGTATTCCCGGCGCCGGTGCTGCCAGATATGGTGCAGCACCGGGACGCCCCGTTGCGCCGCGAGCTGGCAGATCGGATCGAGCAGCGGATCGGTGGCCCTCCGGCTGGCGGCGAGCTTGATCCCGATCATGCCGGCATCCAAGCAGCGCTTGAGCTCGGCCAGCGCGTGAGCGCGAAAGTTGGGATTGACCACGCAGTAGCCGCGGATGCGGGCGGGATGGGCCCGCTGCAAGGCCAGCAGGCAGTCATTGCCGTACCCGATATCGGCGGGCGAGGGAAAGTAGATGGGAGAGGTCAGACCCCAGCTACCCAGGATCGACGCGACATGCACCGTGATTCCCACCCGCTCCCCGGCGCGCAGCCGGCTGGCATTGCGCTGCTGCCAGTCGCTGCGCGGAGAACGGTCGTGGAGAAAGTGCGCGTGAACGTCGATGAGCGGCGCTATAGCTCCTCCTCAGCTACGATCTCCTCGTCGTCGAGCTCGTCCGGATCTATGGGTCCCTCGAGTCGTGGATCGCTTCCCATGATCACCTCGTCCGCGGTCTCGACGACGAGCGTCAGATCACTTTCCTCGGTGATCTCGTCCTCGACAGCTCCATCCTCGTCATCTACGTCGTCGAGGTCATCAACTGTTGGCTTGCGGCTGGACATCTCCTTCTCCTTTACCAGTTACCCCCCAATCTAGGCAGGTTTAGCCGCGGTCGAGAGTGCCTGGGCCAGCAGCTCGAGGGTGCCATCGATCACTGACTCGTCGTGGGCCAGGGAGACGAAATTGTAGGCTGAGCGTTTGAACAGCAGCCCCGACCGGGCACACGCAGCCGTGACGGCCCGGGATGCGGTCTCATCGGCGTATTGAAGGAAGCACATCTCCGGAATGCCTCCTACCCCGGTCACCAGATCGGGGTGCGCCTGCTGGAGCCGAACGAGTCCATCGCGCAACCGGGTGCCGATGCGGCCGAGGTGCCGCGGCACCTGGCGGGCAACCATCACGTCGAGCGTGGCCCGGGCCGCCGCCAGCGAGACGAACTCGGTGGCTAGGGTCGAGGAGATCCAGGTCCGGCTCACGCCGGCCATGGCCGCTGCGCGTCCACCGACGGCAGCCAGAGGAAATCCATTGGCCAGCGCCTTGCCCATGACGACCAGGTCGGGCCGGATGCGATAGCGCTCGCACGCCCCGCCTACCGAGATCCGGCACACCGTCTTGATCTCATCCACGATGAGCAGCGCCCCCAGCCGCTCGGTCTCTTCCCGGAGAACCGTCAGCCATTCGGGGCTCGGCTCGCGCTGGATGACTGGCTCGAAGGCCACCGCCGCAAGGCCATCGCCGGCGGCCCGGATGAGCTTCCGGCTGGCCTCCTCATCATTGAACGGCAGCTCGCCATACAGGTCGCTGGTGGAACGAGGCACGCCCTGGGCGGACTGGTTCCAATCGAGCCACCCGTGATACCCGCAACCCAAAATCCGCTCCCGGCCGGTTGCCACCCGGGCCAGCCGCACGGCAGCAGCCATGGCCTCCGCACCGGTCTTGAGGAAGCGCAGCTGTTCCACCCAGGGCATCAGAGACGAAATCTTGGCCGCCAGCTCCTCCTCCAGCACGGGAGCCAGCGGACCCACGACCCCATCCTCTATCGCTTCGACCGCCGCCCGGGTGACCTCGGAGAAGCCGTAGCCAAGTGCGACCGAGCCGAGACCCATGATGTAGTCGATGTACTCGCGGTCATTCTCGTCCCAAACCCGGCAGCCCAAGGAGCGGACCATTCGGGATGGCAGGTCGGGATCGAGATCTCCGAAGAGAATCTCGGGGCGTTTGCTGCCAGTGGAGGTGAAGCCGGCCACGTGATCGGTCAAGGTGCCTCCACTATCGCAGCTCCAGCGTGCCAAACCTCGACGGATCCTGCCGGTCGCCCCGCAGCCATACCCAACCTCCACCACCACTCCACACCAGTTGCCCCGCGCGCCGGAGGCGACCGGACTGCATCTCGTTCACCAGCAGATCGAACCCGATGGCTTCGCCGCTGCGCAGAGCGCTCCAGCCCGGCGGGCTGATCGAGGCGGTGATGCGGTAGCCCGATTCGGTGGGCTGCCAGCTGCCTCGAACCATATCGGGTGCCCCTGCCGTCCCGGCAATGCCGCGAGCGATGAGGCCGCCCTCTTGGGTGGATGGCACGATGAGGATCCCGATGACCCTCTCGTGGTACGGCAATCTCAGGTACACCTGGATGCCGTCGCCATGGATCTCATCCGGCTCGTTGTCCAGCTGGAGGGGCCGAGACGCGGGATCGCGGGCAATGACCTCGGCCTTGGCTACTTCCACGGCGAGAAAGAGTGCCTCATCGTTCCAGTTGACCGTGGCGGCCGCGGAAAACTCCTCTGGACCAGCGTAAGGCTCCTCGCTCCGGCGATACTGATCCTCGTGGTCGAGCTGGAGCGGCTCGCTCTCCGCGAAGCCCTCCAGTGTTCCGTCGAGTGCGGGAGCGTTGACGATCTGAATGGCCGACCCCTGCGTGACCAGAGGACGATCCTTCGACACCAGCGGCACGAACGAAGGTGGCAGGCGACGGTTGCCCGCGAGCTTGAGTGACTCCTTCGGGCTTCGAACCTCCCAGCCTTCCGCGGTAGCCACATGGCGGTCTACGCCGGCCGTCGTCTCCACCTCGATGGCGCCCGGCCCCGCACGGACGGAACGTACGACCGGCTGGCCGGCCGTGCACTCCAGCACCGAAACCAGCCGGAGGTTCCGTCCCCTGGCCCGCAGCAGAAAGAAGGGAGCCGGCTCCGGCGTTCCGGGCGCGCCGGGAGCGGTGGCCCGGAGCAGCTCGGCGTCCGAGGCAATGCGCACGCTAAGCATTGCCTTGGCACCGCGGGACTGCAGGACGAGGGGCTCACTGGACGCAGGGACGAATCGTTCCACCTGGCGCACAAACTCGTCCCTCAGCTCAGCCGGAACCCAGTTCCCTGCCGGCTGCACCTCGACCTCCCCACTCAGATGCCAGGGGAGCTCCAGCAGGTGGTCCTCGCCGGACGACAGCTCTACCACGTCGAGCAGGTACGACGGTCCCGAAACCAGGGTACGCGCTATCTCGCCGTAGCGCGCGCGCACCCATGCCCATTCCCCGCGCAGGTCGAAGTTGTCGCAGGCCGCGTTTCCGGGAGGCTGGGAAACGCCGTCCAGCCGGGGCGCGTTGTGGGACAAGGTGGAGCGGTACCAGAACAGATCCCGGGAGACGTACGACCCGGTGCCGAAGTCGGGCAGCCAGTATTCGCCGTTGGCGTGAAGCACCAGGTTGAGGCGGTCGGGATGTCCGTGCCCCCCGCCGAAGGTGCCCGCTTCGAGGCTGGCGTACCGCTCCCCCTGTCGGAGCACCGCCAGCCCCTGCCCTTCCACCAGGACGCTGCCGGGGGACCAGGCCTGGGTCTCCGGCGGCGGTGATGGCACCATCTCGAGCAGCGCCCACCAGGAAAGATCCGAACGGTGCCGTACCGGGGTGGGAGGGGACTCCCCCGCCTCATGAAGGTAGGAGTCGAAAGTCTGCGCCTTCGGCGCGGGCGACTGGTAGAGCCGGCGCAGCCAGCTCCAGAGGTCGTTTTGGTCGTCCGCTCCACCCACCCGCGCCAGACCGATCTCCCAGAGCTCGAGGTACATCGGCTGCGCCAGTGACACACCGAAGCGCGAGTCCTTACGGGCCGGGAACGTCGCGTCGGGCAGCGCGGTTGTCGCGGGCGCACGGAGCGCGCGCGCCAGTCGCTCGGCGAGGTGGGGGTCAGCCAGGAGATCGACCCCCGCCTTCCGCGCCCACCACATCGCGAGGAGCTGGCCTCGAAGCGCAAAGAGGTGATAGTTGTCCCCCTCGTACCACATGCCGTCTTCCCCGAAGCCATGCAGGAGATGGGCGACGATCCCACTCCCGCCCTCGACCACACGCGAGGCCAGCTCCTCGTCCTCGAACCACACGGCGATGCTCGCCAGCGCGGCGTTGTGCCAGGTCTGGCGGTTGGAGAGACCCTCGTCGAACTCACCGATCAGATTGGCGGCCTCATCCGCCACCAGCGCCACAACCTCGGCACTCGCGTCATCCAGCAATCCGCCCTCGCGAAGCATCATGGCAGCGGCGAGATAGTTGCCGATCCAGATGGATTCGAGGTAGGTCGAAAAGAAGAGACGGCTGGGGCCGAGCACGTTGTCGCGGTTCGGGTACTCCAGATAGCCGCTATAGGCCTGCAGCAGCTGATTGGCTCGTCTGGCCGCGGACTCATGTCCGGCGAACACGGCAACGGTCGCCAGGTGCGCGCCGCGCTCGGCCAGCCACAGGTGTTGATAGTGAGCCCACGCGCGGTCGTGGCGCTCGCCGGTAAACTGTTTTCCGCAGCGGGAGCAGCGGTGCGTGGTGGGGCTCCAGGGATCGAAGTCGAGCCGGGTGCCATCGTCGGGGCAGACACCGCCGTCGGCCGTAAGCAGCGCCTTGGACTGGGGAACCGGGGGCATGCGTTCGAGCACCGGCTCCGCACGCTCCACCAGGCGCCGGAGGAGCGCAGACAGCTCAGGGGCGGCCTCGATCTCCGCCCGGCGTTGCTCCAGCTCCTCCGCGGTCAGCACGGCCGCACGCCGTACATGGCCCAGCGAACTGGAAGGAGCTGAGCGCCACAGGATCGCGCGGCCTCGATCACCGGAGCCGGATCGTCGGGGCCCAGAAAAAACATGCACCCTCCTGCACCCGAGCCTGCCGCCTTGCCGCCGAGCGCGCCGGCGTCGGTGACCGACTGTTCCAGCCGGGCCATCTCATCGGTGCGCATGCGAGGATCGAGAGCCTGCTGGTGAGTCCAGTTCTCCGTGAGGAGCTCTCCGACCCGGGCAGAATCGGAGGCCACGAGCGCTGCTGCCATCTCTTCCGCAACTCCCCGCAGCCCATGCAGCCCGGCGGCAACCGTCGAATCCCCGCTCTCGTAGGCCCGCATCACCCGGTCGATCGTGGCTCCAGAAAAGCGAGAGGCACTGGTGTAGCAGAGCACCATTCGCCGAGCCAGATCGGCCGTGAATGCAGGATCCAGCTTCAATCGCTGCACTTCCGCCTCCGGATCGTGAAAGTCGAGCCGAAGGAATCCCCCGTGCGATGAAGCGAACTGATCCTGGCGTCCTCCTGGTATGCCGGCTTCCACCGCCTCGAGGTGGCAGGCCTGCTCCGCGACATCGACGGGATCGGGGCTCTCTCCTCGGGCCGCCGACAGGGCCGCAACCAGTGCGACGTCGAGCGCGCCCGAGCTACCGAGACCCGAGCCCGGAGGAGCGTCGGATCGGGTGCTGAGGGTGCACCCGCCCACCGGCAGGAGCCGGAGACCGGCCTTGAGCAGGTCCAGCCGGCCATCACGCACCAGTCCGGCCGAATCGCTGACCTCGAGCTCATCGTGGAGGTCTTCGGACACCAACCGGAAGCCGCTCCCGCCCAGCCGCACCTCGGCACGGGCAAACAGCTGAATGGCACCGGTGACGACGACGCCCCCTTCCCGGGCCGAGAACGGAGGAACGTCGGTCCAGCCGCCCGCCAGGTCGAGCCGTACCGGCGCCGCCGCGCGGTACGCCGGACCCGTGCGCGCAGCAGGAGATCCGCTCACTGCGCCACCCACCAGTCGCGCACCGTGGGAAGCTCCCCGCGCAGATCCATCGTGACCCCGTGCACTCGGCGATTCATACCTTGAAGACCGCGTGAGTGATACAGGAAGGCCACCGGCATCGAATCGGCGAAGAGGCGCTGGGCAGCGGCAGGATCTGACGGGGCCTTGAGACCGGCAAGCCTGGCGAGCGGTCCCAGGTACCCGAGACCAGTATCCCCCGGGATGCCCAGCACCGCGGCATCGAAATCCGGATTCGAGCCGTAGACCCGCCCGAGAAAGGCCGACAACTCCAGCTGACGGATGGTCACGTCGAATCCCGCGCGTTTGAGTCGAGCCTGGAGCATCTGCTCCAGCGGGGCCTCACCGCTCCCAACCGTCAGCAGCTCGAAGCCCACCCGGCCGGGTGGGCGCGGCGCCTTCAGCGGCGGAGACGAGGCGGGCGGAAGATAGCCCGGCGCGTTGGGTGGCACAGGGCCCAGGGCCGGGGTGCCGAAACCGTAGATATACGCGTCTACCAGCTCCCGGCGATCGATGGCATCGCTGACGGCGCGACGGCTCTCGAGCCGGTCGAATGGAGGCCGACGGGTGTTGAACACGATGCCGTCGGTCTGCAACAGTGGAAAGCTCAGAACGCTGAGATTGGAGTCGCGGCGCACGAACTCGGCGTGGGCGGGCTGGATGCCGGCGAAATCGAGCTCGCCGGAGGTGAGCGCCGCCAGCTTGGTGGTCGGCTCATCCACCACCACGACGATGAAGCGCCCGAGGCGCGGCGGACCGCCCAGCGCCGCTGGAAAGTCGGGATTGGCGGCGAATACCCAGCGGCGGTTCGGCTCGTGCGACACGAAGCGAAAGGGGCCATTGCCGACCGGCGCGGTGTTCCACTCGGCCTGCCGCAGTCGGGCGTGCGGCACGGTGTCGAGCAGGTGAGCCGGAAGGATGGCCAGGTCGGTCAGGAGATCGGGAAAGCGGGACTGCGGCTGCCGAAACCGCAACACCACCGTCGAATCGTCGCGCGAAGCCAGGGACTCGAGTCCCGCTAACTCATTCGCGCGGGGATAGCCCGTGGCGGGGTCGCGCGCGGCGTTTAGAGTCCAGGCCACATCGCCTGCGGTCGTCGGACGGCCATCGTGCCATCGGACAGCGGTCTCGAGATGAAAGGTCAGTCCGCGGCGGTCGCTCGACCATTCCCATTTCCGAGCGAGATAGGGCTGAGGAGTCAGCGTGCTGTCGTAGCGGGCGAGCGTGGTCAGGAACACATGGCGCTGCACTTGTCGCGCGAGCGGATGGACCGTGAGCAGCGGATTGATGCTCTGGAGATCCGCACCGGAGGCAAAGAGCACGGTATCGCCGCGGCGCGCCGCGTTCGAGTCGCAGGCGGTGGCCAGCAGTGTGCAGAGGAGAAACCAGGATCGGGTCAGGAGCACCGCGAATGTTATCCTCCCCACCGTAGTGGTTGCCAGCTTCATCAACACGCGAGTTGCCGCCCCTGCCCATCGCAACGGGGAGTAGGAACCCTTCCGGGCGCTGGAGTGCGCTCTGATGGAGAGATCACAACGACGGATGAGTGCGCACTACGCGCCCTCCAGGGTCTCTGCTCCCCGCTGCTCCGCCCACCAGGTTTGGAAAACAGGTGGGGGGCGGCAGTGGCCCGGTGGTCTCGCCAGAGCACTGCGTTCTTTTGTGCGGCGGCGAGAGCCCGGGCTGCTGCGGCTGGGTGGGGCCCAGTTCGACTGGGCAGTACATTGCACCATGCTCCGAACATTCTTGCGTCGCGCTCTCGCCGGCCTTGCCGTGATCGTCGGCGTCGTGACCCTCATGTTCTTCCTCATCCGGCTGGCGCCCGGCGATCCGGCACTTCTTCTCGTTGGGCCCACCGCGACCCAGGACCAGCTCGCCGCCCAGCGAACGGCGCTGGGCCTCGACCGTCCACTACCAGAGCAATACGCCGCGTGGCTGGGCCGCTTCGTACGGGGGGATTGGGGCAGCAGCATCGCCACCGGACGTCCGGTACGCGGCATGATCTCCGCAGCCTGGCCGGCGACGGTGAGCCTGGTCGGGCTCTCACTGGTTCTGAGCTACATCATCGGTATCGTCGTCGGGGCCATTCAGGCCACGCGCGGCGGCCGACTCGATACTACACTGTCGGTCGTCACCGTGACCTTGTTCGCGCTCCCGGGCTATTGGCTCGGACTCATGCTGGTGATGGTCTTTACTTATTGGGCGCGAGCACTGCCGGCGTTTGGCGCGGCGGGTTTCGATGCTGACTTCCTCACCGGATGGGATAAGGTGGCGGACCGGCTGCGACATCTGGCGCTCCCGCTCGCGACGCTGACGCTGATCGGCATCGGAGGCACCGCGCGATTCGTACGAGGCGCGATGCTCGACGTCCGCAACGCACCCCACGTGGCGATCGCCCGGGCAAAGGGGCTCTCGCCCCTGCAGGTGACTGTTCGCCACGTGTTGCGGAACGCTTTGATACCAGTGCTCACGCTGCTCGGGCTTTCCCTGCCGGCGCTCTTTTCCGGCGCGGTGTTCATCGAGGCCATCTTCGCCTGGCCGGGTGTGGGGCGGATCATGGTGGAGGCAGTGGGAGCGCGGGACTACCCGGTGATCATGGCCGCGACGGCGGTGAGCGCCACGCTCGTGGTGCTCGGCAACCTGCTCGCCGAGGCGCTGGCCGCCTGGGCCGATCCCCGTCTGAGAGCACAACCCTCGAGGCGGCCTGGATGAGACGTGGCGGCTCGTTGTTTCACGATCCCAGGGCGCGTTTCGGCCTGGCAGTTCTGGCGCTCGCCATCCTGCTGGCGGTGATGGCTCCGTTGCTGGCGGTGGATCCATCGCTCCAGCGGGACATTGTGGCCACCCGGTTCCTGTCTCCCCTGACCACCGACCTGCACGGCACTTTCCATCTGCTTGGCACCGATCGCTTCGGGCGGGACGTGTGGGCTCGCCTGGTGTATGGCGCTCGGGTGTCGCTCGGAGTGGGTCTGCTGGCGGTGCTGCTCTCGGTCATCATCGGTATGGCGGTAGGAGCGGCGGCAGGGTTCTGGCAAGGCCGCACCGGAGTGGTGCTGCTGGGGCTTACCGACTTCGCTCTGGCGCTCCCCCGCGTGGTGCTGCTGTTGCTGCTCGCCTCGCTGTGGCAGCCAAGCGCGGCGCTGGTGATCGTGGTACTCGGGCTGACCGGATGGATGACGATCGCACGACTGGTTCACGGCGAGGTGCGTGCCCTGGCAGCGCGACCGTTCGTCGAGAGTGCTGTGGCACTGGGTGTCCGAGGGCCGAGGGTACTGATCCGGCACATCCTGCCCAACGCGCTCACTCCCGTAATCGTGGCAGCCGCGCTCGGCGTAGGGAACGCCATCATGCTGGAGGCCGGGCTCTCGTTCCTCGGCCTCGGTGTTCAGCCGCCGACGCCGTCATGGGGAAACCTGATCGCCTCCGGCCGGGATACTCTGGTCAATGCGCCCTGGGTGGCTACCGCACCAGGAGTGGCGTTGGTGCTGGTGGTGGTGGCAGCAACGTTGCTGGGGGATGCAGTGCGGGACCGGCTGGATCCGGAGGGGAGAAAGTGAGAGGTGAGAGGTGAGAAGCGAGAGGTAAGAGGTTGTCATCCTGAGGGAGTGAAACGACCGAAGGATCTACCTCCCCGTCCACTGACCCGAGCCCAGTACCTCATCGATTCTATTCTCCAACACGGCGAGGGCGGCGGGCGCTCCCCCACATCCGTAATCGTGCTCGATTCGCTTGGTCCGTGCGCCCAGGGTGGCGGAACTGATTGCCGTTGGCAGGTCGGTGACGTAGCGGCCACACGCGGGCTCGGACAGGGCGTACTGGCTGGCGAAACCGAAGTATCCGGCGCGCTCGAGCTCGATGAGCAGCGTATCCACTCGCTGCTTGGGAACCTGGGCGATGGCCGTGCCCGAGTCGCGCACGTTGGCCCTGCCCTCGTAAGTCACCTGGCCCGAAGGTGAGACTGAGATGATGTACACCGGGCAGCCGCCGAAGCAGGGCGTGCGCTCCAGGCTGATGGCCGGGCCTGCTGCCGCGTCGCTCAGCTGCTGGTCCGCAGGAGCGGCGGCGGTTCGCGGCGCGCAGGCTGCCACTCCCATGACCAGACCGAAGATCGATAGCCTGATCACGGCGTTACCGGAACCCGCCTGACGCTGCTCTTGATCCCATCCGAGAGTACCAGGTCTACCTCACGCCTGGCGCCGGGGAGCTCCACGCTGCCACCTCGGGCAAAGGACAACACCTCGCCCGTCTGAGCGTCACGCACCATCACCATGGGATGAGTGCGGGCGTCCCAGCTGACCCCCATTCCACCACCTGATGATCGGCGCACCTCGGCCATCAGCGGTTTGACGCCGGTACCGGGCTGCGCCCCGGTGGCCGCGGGCTGCTGTGTCCTCCGAACCATCTGACGGCCCTGGCCGCGGAGCCGGAGGGTCGCCAGCTGGCTGGCACGAGCGTCCGAGAGTGGCACGGCAAAGACGAAGTTCTTCTGCCCCCCGGGCGCATCGGCAATCACCTTGGGCGCGAAGGAGAGGCTGAACAGCGTGGTTCCGTCCTCCGCTCCGGCCGATACCGAGTATGGTCCGGCTCGCCCAGGCAGGCTGGGCCGGGTGTTCACCTGAAAGGCCGGCTCCAAAACCATCTCGCCGTCACGAATGTGTCCCCAGACGAGCAAACAGGGTTGGACGGCCTGACTGGTAGCAAGGCTCGTCACCACCGGACTCGCCGGGCTGAGGTAGTCCAGAACGGCCTTGTAGCTATAGTCGCCAATCCATTTCGGATCGCAGTACCCCATGATGTCGCTCGTGGTCGGCGGCTTCAGGCTCTGCGCGGCGACATCGAGGCCATACGCGCCGGAGCGGCCATCCGGATAGGGGTACATGGCATCCACACCCGCTGGGCTTCCGCAGGGAGCGTGGTTCCGTCCCCAATTATGTCCCAGCTCGTGCGCGGCAACGTCACTGCCACTGGGGAGATAGTCCCAGCCGAGCGCCGCACGCTCCGGGCTGGAGGCGCTGACATAGGCCACCCCCGCGACGCCGCTGGTGTAAGACACCTTGGCCACGCCGTAGTAGTAGCGGGAGCTGTTCTCGGCCACGCGAAGGGCGTCGATCTCGCCCAGGATATCGACCCAGGCTCCATTGGTGTTGTCGGCCTGGAGCACCTTGGAGGTGGTCGTGGTGTATGGGGCATGGACTACGGCGCTATACATGTCGAGAGGGTGCATCCGCTTGGCTGCGTCGAGGAAGGCCGCCGTGTTCGCACTGCTCACATTGCCCCTGAGACCGTTGAGCCGCTGCATGACCGGCACGAACATGACGTTCAGCACCGGCACCGCGCGCACATTCATGGTCTGTGGCCCAGCGGCTGGGAATGCATTGTCCATCTCGTTGCTCTCGGCCACACCGTTGGCGACGTCGACCTCGGCGATGATACTGAGACCGGGTCGAATGAGCGCTCCCGAGACTGGGAGGTTCCATGAGGAGCTCAAGGAGCTCTCGTCCGGTGCGGTGGGTACTGTGAGGCCGGCGGTCACGGTCTGCTCCGACTGAAGCACGAAATCCTGATAGAATCGGATTCTGACCGCTGCCTGAGCGGCATTGACTTGGTTGGCGGTGACGAACACCCTGAGGAATCCGTCTCGGTTCTGTACCAACGGTACCGCGCCGGCATAAGTCTGGGTGCTCTGGGTGAGGTACATGCCGTCTATGCGGAGATTCATGGCGCCGCTAGGCGGAGCACCGTAGGTCACAGTCACGGCCGCCGCCGTGGCAGTGGTTACCCCAGCATTCTGACTGGAGGGCGACGCGGTGTATGGGGTTCCGCCCACCATGATGTTCTGCGGCGCGATAGTGTAGCTGCCTGAGGCAAGACCGGTGAGTGTCTGAGTCGTGGTGACGGTTTGGTTATAACCACCGGGTCCGGTGACGGTCACGGCCGCCGGTGTGCCTGAGGCCAGGCCGTTGATATTCACAAGGAGCCTGGAGCCGCCGGCGGAGGCGGTGCTATACGTGACGACCGCACCCGCTGACCCGGCGACATCCACAGTTTGGCTGACCGGAGCACCGGAGTAGGTTGCCGACCCGACCGTGACGTTCAAAGGTATGACGTTGTACGATCCGACCGTCAGCGGCGCCAGGGTTTGGCTTCCCGACAGGGACTGACTGTACCCACCTGGACCGGTGACGGTCACCTGAGCGGGGGTTCCGCCAGGGAGGCCTGTCACCGTGATCGAGAGGCTTGGGGCGGAGGGCGCAGTAGGGTCTCCGCCACCACACGCCACCATGCCGGCGGCAATCAAGAAGGAAAGGAGATGTTTCCTCGAAATGGTCACAAGTATGTCCTGTAGGTCGGCCCGGCCACGCGTTCTGCAACCGCCGTCCCTTGCACCCGAATGGTGCCGGATGGTCAAGGAAGTTAGCGGCGTGAACGGCGACCAGAGTGTAAAATCAATGTGGACCTGGTTTTAGGCGCCGCGCGCCAGAATCGGCATTCCCGCACCCGGCTCCCCCTACCAGCGGCGCCACAGGAACCCAGTTCACCCGGGAATGGACACTCGGCGTCCCCTGCAGTTGCTCGGCAATACGCGCGCCAACTGGCCTTACTCGGTGTCGCGGACGACCTCAGGGATGCCGGTACGTGGGTGGGACGATCAGTCCTGCGGCCACTGGAGAAGGGGATGCCTGCCGAACACGAAAGGCCTTACCCGGCCTTTTTGGAACTGGAGCAGCGCCGCACCTCCTCGAGCAGCCGCTCGGACAGGAACGGCTTGGGGAGGATGGCACAAGGCGCGGCGATACCGAGCTCGCGCAAGGCGTCCGTGGCGTAGCCGGACATCAGAATCACCGGCAGGCCGGGATGCGAGAGAGAAAGCGCCTGCATCAGCTCGACACCATTCAATCGAGGCATCACGATATCGGTAACCACCACCTCAACCGTGATGCCTCCCTGCTTGAACAGCTCCAATGCCTCCGCCCCATCTGCGGCTTCACGCACGCCGTAGCCCTCTCGCTCGAGGACCCGCACGGCAAAACGCCGGACGGCGCTCTCGTCGTCTACCACGAGAACCCAGATTCCGGCGGCGGGGTGCGAGGGCATGGCGGACGAAACGTCGTCAACTGTTTTCATTCCACCCGCTCAGTTGAGGCCACTGGCCTGTAAGGGGACTCGATTAAGGTAACAGGGCAGGCGGGGCCAGTCATGCCAGCAGATTTCAAACCGGCCGGCGACCCACGCGCAGGCTCAAGGGCCAGCGGACCCGCCGAGACAACGAAGGATCCCCCCAATGCTGCGCCAGGTCCTGTCCGAGCTGCTCCAGCGGATCGCGACCCACTACCTCACGGAAGCGCTGGGTGGCCGACCAGGTTCCGACATAGCCAAGAAGCTGGGCCAGGCTCCACAGCTCCTCCATGGCCAGCACCGGGGGCTCGAGCTCCGGGAACGGGAAGGGGAGCGTACTGTACCCCGATTCCACATGACAACGCTCCGGAGGCCAGTAAGGTCCGACGATGTCCGCATAAAAGTGCCGCATCACGCTGTCGAGTGCCGGCTCATCCAGATGCTGCACCCCGTAACTCCACACCGCCAGCACTCCCCCCGGCACGAGGACCCGAGTCGCCTCAGCGTAGAATGTTTGGTGATCGAGCCAGTGGAGCGCCTGCGCGGCCGTGACGAGATCGGCGGTGCCGGCTCTCAGTCCGCTGGCTTCCGCCGAGGCAGCCCGGTACTCCACTGCCGGATGGCGGGGTGCCTGCTGGAGCATGGCAGCGCTGATATCGGTAGCGACGACTCGACTGAACCGGCGGGCAAGAGGGATCGTAGCCTGTCCGCTTCCCGCCGCGCAGTCCCAGGCGAGCTCGTGCCGGCTCACCAGCCCCGCGAGGTAGTCGAACATTCCCTCTGGATAACGCGGCCGGCATGAGGCGTAGGCCGGTGCCAGCCGTGAGAAATGGTCGGCGTATGGTTTCACCTAGAGCGCACTCGAGATGGTCACCTATGCCGCGGGCTGGGGCCCTGCCAGCGCCAGTTCCAGGCGGTCGATCAATTCGGCCTGGGCGGGATTGATCCTCTGCCGGGCAGCCTGGAGATCGAACCAGGCACAACGGTCGACCTCGGGGAAGGTGAGCATACGGCCGGAGCCCCGGGGCCACTCGGTCTGCATGGTGTTGCTGGTGACGCGCTCCGGATCCGCATCACCCTCCCATGCCCAGGCGTGCACCAGCTTGCCCGCTTTCTGGCGAATGCTGCCGAGCGGAAGGAATGGTCCGACCGGTTGTATGCCGGTCTCCTCCTTGAACTCGCGACAGGCCGCGGCCAAAGTGTCTTCGCCCGCCTCCGCCAGGCCCTTGGGTATGGTCCACGCGCCGGCGTCACGGTTATGCCAGAACGGGCCGCCTGGGTGAGCCAGAAAGATCTCGAGCCTGCCGGCTGGGCGGCGGTAGAGCAATAGTCCGGCGCTCGGCGTGGATGACCTCACCTTCAATGGTACTCTCTACCTGCCGTCACGGAGGGCACAGAAGTAACCGGCCGGATCCGGCAGGACGCGATCGGTACCCGGCTCGGTGCTCACGGCCACCCCGCGATCGGCTTTCCACCAGCCCCAGAATCCCTCGGCCGATACCGCGGTGATGGTCAGGAGGTGGACCATGCCGTCCGGAGGACTGGCCTGTCCGAGCCTGAGATGCTGCCCGGTAAGCACCGCGCCGGGACGAGCCGGGTCGTGAGACGAAACGGCGGCCCGCCACGCCGGATCACCTCCGGTGAAATCGAGCCACCCGATCAGATCCCGCACGGCGCCGCCCACTGCCCCGGCTTTGCTGACGGAGTCTTGCGGAGCGAGGTGAAGGCGCCCCGATGTCACGACGCCGCTTATCGGTTGGCTCTGGACCTGGATCAGCTCGTAATAACCGGCGAGGAGTGCAGGGTGCAGGGCGATCGGGTGCATTGCCGTTCGAGGCACAGCCGGTCCACACCGCGCCGGGCCTGGAGCCGGGCTCGCTGTCCGCTGACATGCAGCGAGAACCAGAAGGCCGGTCAGGGCAAGCCGCAAAGTCACGCCGGGCGGCACGGTGGGTTCAATCGACGCGGTTGTCTGGGAGTGGGCCGGAACCTCCTGGCACGAACGTACGTTGGGATTCTGAATGTGGCAACGTCGTGTCACACCCTCGGACATCCGGTGTTCCGCGCCGTCCTCAATCGGTGTAGGCTTAGGGCGAACCCCTAGACCCGACATGCTCATGACCTCACGACGCCTCCTCGGCCGCCGCCCATCGACCCCCATGCGAGCCAGTGTCGGCTCCCGGCCTGGCCAGAGCCTGCCCAATGATGTCCTGTGTCAGACCTGCAGCCGGGTCGCGATCGTGGGCTTGGTCTTCGCTGCGCTGTGGATCCTCACAATCTTCATGAATACGGTTGTGGCAGGGTGGTTCGGTGAGATGGCCTTCATGCGGGACCTCTGGCCTTTCCCCGGACATCTGATCGCGGCGGTAGGGATCGTCAGCTCCCTCTCCATGACCGTGCTGGCCCGGCACCTGAGCGGCAATCCCATATTGGTCGACATGGGATCCGGCTATCTGGTGCTCCAGTGTATGCTGGTGTCCATCCTCAGCCAGTGGGCACCGGTCCCAATCACCCCACGAGTGTCGTGGGTCGTCATCCCGATCCTGTTCTATCCGGCGATCGTACCCAATACCCCGAAGAAGACGCTGCTGACGTCGCTCCTGGCGGCCTCCACCGAGCCCGTCGCGTTCTACCTCAGTCATCTTCGCGGGGTCCAGGTCCATCTCAGCACCTTTTATTTGCTCTGGGACTTTCTGCCCAACTACATCTGTGCCTTCCTGGTCGTCATTCCCGTGAAGATCATCCATGGCCTCGGCCAGCAGGTGAGGCGCGCGCGCGAGCTGGGGAGTTACCGGCTCGAGGAACCGCTGGGCAAAGGCGGGATGGGGGAAGTCTTCCGGGCCACCCACCAGATGCTGGCGCGGCCGGCGGCCGTGAAGCTGATCCGGCCGGAGATCCTCGGCTCCAGCTCTCCCACGGCCGCCCGGGTCATGGTCGAGCGCTTCCGGCGCGAGGCTGAGGCGGCCGCATCGCTCAGGTCCCCGCACACGATCGGTCTCTACGATTTCGGCGTGGCCAACGACGGAACCTTCTTCCTGGTGATGGAGCTCCTCGATGGACTCGACCTGGAGACGCTGGTGGAGCGGTTCGGCCCGCTGCCGCCTGAGCGCGTCGTCTACCTCCTGCGCCAGGCATGCGAGTCGCTGGAAGAGGCGCACACCCGGGGCCTGGTGCACCGAGACATCAAGCCGTCGAATATTTTCACTTGCCGCCTGGGCCTGGCGGTGGACTTCGTGAAGGTGCTGGACTTCGGCCTGGTGAAGGCGGTGGGCGACGGCAGCCGAGAGGCGACACTGCTGACCGCGCCGGACAGCACCACCGGCACGCCGGCGTACATCGCGCCCGAAGTGATCCGAGGCGACCGGGTGGCCGATCACCGGGTGGACCTCTACACCCTCGGGTGCGTGGGGTACTGGCTCTTGACGGGGCGTCTGGTATTTGAGGCGCCCACGGCCATCCAGCTCATGTATCAGCACGCCAACGCCACTCCGGTGCCGCCGTCCCAGCGCAGCGAGCTTGATATTCCGCCCGAGCTGGACAGGGTCATACTGGCCTGCCTGGCCAAGCATCCCGAGGATCGGCCCCAGACGGCCGGCGAGCTGGCACGCCGGCTCTCAACCGCGGTTCCCGCCGCGTGGACCGAGGACCAGGCGCACCGTTGGTGGGACCGGCATCACCCCGAGTCCGCCCGTGCCGAGACAACCGAGTCGGACAAGAGAATGCTGAGCAAGACCATCGACGCAGTGTGGGAGCCGGTGGAGACGCCCGCGCCCGCGGTAGGCGCCGGCCGGTCGTGAGCGCGAGGATCGTCAGGGCGGGTCACGGACCCAGCCCCCTCGATCGCGCCTTGCGGCTGTTTACCGACGTCCGACCGGGAGAATCAGGCACGGCGCTTCTCCTCACGCTCAACATCTTTCTTCTCCTTACTGCGTACTACGTCATCAAGCCGCTCCGCGAGGCACTCATCCTCTCAGGCGAGGGTGCCGAGGTGAAGTCGTACGCGGCGGCGGGCCAGGCGCTCTTGCTCCTTGGCCTGGTACCCGCCTACGGTCTTCTCGCGGACCGGCTGCCGCGCCGGGGGCTGCTCAATGCGGTCACTGCGTTCTTCGTGCTTTGTCTCATCGGTTTCTATGGGCTTACGAAAGCCAATGTGCCGGTAGGGGTCATCTTCTTCCTCTGGGTCGGCGTCTTCAGCCTGATGATCGTGGCGCAGTTCTGGTCTTTCGCCAACGACCTGTACACCAAAGAGCAGGGCGAGCGCCTCTTCGTGATCGTCGCCTTCGGTATGTCCCTCGGCGCGGTGATGGGAAGTATTCTCGCCCGGCAGATCATTCCCCTCGTTGGAGTGCCGCAGGCTCTCCTGGTTGCGGCCGTGCTCCTCATAGCAGCGGCTGCGGTCAGCAATGTGGTGGATGCGCGGGAGAGAGCTCAGCACGAGACTCATCTTCCCTCCCACCTCACGACTGCCGAACTACCGGCTGCCACCGGCGAGTATCAGATCCAGGCCATGGAGGATGCCCAGAAGCTCACGGTATCCCTTCCTGGCACAGGTCCCGCGAGCCGACGGGGCACCTTCCGCCTGGTGTTCAGCAGCCGCTATCTGCTGCTCATTGCCTCGCTCATGCTGATCGTTAACTGGGTGAACACCACCGGCGAGTATATCCTGGGTCGCACGGTCGCCGAGGCCGCTACGGCGGCCGTCAGCTCGGGAGCTGCCGGAGGGCTGGGAATCCCGGAGTACATCGGGCGGTTCTACTCCGAGTTCTTTCTCGTCGTCAACCTGGCAGGACTCCTCCTCCAGCTCTTCGTCGTCTCCCGCTTGCTGAAGTATTTCGGCGTCAAGACGGCAGTCCTGGTGCTGCCGGTCATCGCGCTGACCGGCTACACCATCCTCGCCTTCGCCCCGGTTCTGGCGCTGGTGCGCGGGGTGAAGATTGCGGAGAACGCCACCGACTACTCGATTCAGAATACGGTGCGCAACGTGCTGTTCCTCCCCACCAGCAGAGACGAGAAGTACAAGGCCAAGCAGGCCATCGATTCGTTTTTCTGGCGCGCCGGGGACGTAATGTCGGCCGCGCTGGTGTTTGTGGGGGTCACCATGCTCGGCCTGGGAACGAGCGGCTTTGCCAGAGTGAACCTGGTTTTGGCCGTGATCTGGTTGCTCCTCGCCGTGGCCGTTGGCCGCGAGTACGTCCGCAAATCGAAGGCGCTGGAGAGAGCGACGTAGCTGTCCTGTGAACCGAAGACTGAGCGCATGGAGCGCCGTAACGCTTGCGGGCGCCGTCGCCTGCGCCGGCCACCGGCCGCCTCCACCGGTTCCGGTCCCCGAGCTCCCGCCAGATGAGGTTGCGGTCAGCCTGTATCTCATCGGCGACGCGGGGAACCCGGATTCCGCCGGTGAGCCGGTGCTCCTGGCGTTACGCCACGATCTTGCCTCCCGCCGCTCCCAACGCGTGGTCGTCTTTCTGGGGGACAACGCCTATCCCCGAGGACTTCCGGCGCCGGGCCGGCCCGGCAGGCGCGAGGCCGAGCGGCACCTGGCCGCACAGGTGGAAGCGATCACCGCCAGCGGCTCCAGCGGCTACATGGTCCCGGGCAACCACGACTGGGCCAGGCATGGCGTCGATGGTTGGGATGCGATCAAGCGGCAGCAAGCCTTCGTGGATTCGGCAGGCGGTGGGAAGGTCTTGCTCCGGCCGGGTGGTGGTTGTCCCGGCCCAAGCGTGGTGGACATCGGGTCGCGGCTGCGGCTGGTAATGCTGGACACTCAGTGGTGGCTTCATCCTGGACCCAAGCCCAGAGAACCGGACTCCAGCTGCGGCGCGGATTCCGAATCGGAGATCGTGGACTCGCTGGAGACCGCTCTCCTCGGGGCCGCCGGCCGCCTGGTCGTCCTTACCGAGCATCACCCGCTGCGTTCGGGCGGCGCTCACGGTGGCCACTTCGACTGGAAGGATCACGTTTTCCCGCTGCGGGCGATCAAGTCATGGCTCTGGATACCGCTGCCTTTGATCGGCTCCCTCTATCCGGCGGCGCGGCAGCAGGGTATTTCCAACCAGGATATCCCTTCCCGCGCCTACCAGCGGCTGATTCGGTCGTTCCGCCGGGCGCTGGCGGCTGCACCACCGATGCTCTACGCGGCTGGACACGAGCACAACTTGCAGGTGCTGTCGGGTGGGGCAGCGCGGCTCGAGCTGGTGAGCGGCACTGGGATCTACGGGCACACCGGCGACGCCATGGCCATTCGCGGGACTCTGTTTGCAAGGCGAGCGAGCGGATTCGCCAGGCTCGATCTACCGCGAGTGGGGCGGGCCCGCCTGGCCGTGCTGGAGGTTGATGCCGAAGGCGGCAGCCGAGAAGTCTTTTCGACCGAAGTGGAGTGAGCTGTTATCAATACCAAGCGAGATCTGTTGCTCGGAATGGCGCTGCTGTCCTCCGGCGTGACGCCGTTGGTGGGGCAGAAGCCGGACAGCCTGCCGTCGAAGCGGGTATTGCAGGCTGCGGGACCGCGCTACCGGGCCAGCGGGCTGCACCGGCTCCTGTTCGGCCGGGAATATCGCTCGCTCTGGTCCACGCCCGTATCAGTGCCGGTGCTCGATCTCAAGACGTTTGCCGGCGGGCTCAAACCGGTATCGAAGGGTGGCGGTCAGCAGACCAAGTCGCTGCTGCTGGTGGCACCGGACGGGCGTGAATTCTTCTTCCGGTCGATCGACAAGGACCCGTCGGCCACGCTGCCGCTGGAGCTGCGGGCCACCGTAGCCGGTGATGTAGTCCGAGACCAGACCAGCTCCGCCCTTCCCACCGGCCCGCTCGTGGTGGGGCCGCTGCTCACCGCCGCGGGAATCCCCCACGGCCAATCTCGTTTGTATGTCCTTCCTGATGACCCCCTTCTGGGAGAGTTCCGGCCGGAGTTTGCCGGGCTGATGGGTTTCCTGGAAGACCGGATCGGCGGTTCCAGACCGGTCCCGGCTCATTGGGGCAAAGCGACGGAAATCATCAACTCGGACTCACTGTTGGCACGGATGAACCGGAGCGCGGATGATCGGGCGGAGGCCCGTCCCTTCCTCACCGCGCGTTTGTTCGACCTGTTGATCGGCGACTGGGACCGGCACGCTGGACAGTGGAGCTGGGCCCGCTTCAGCGACGCGGTCCCCCGCAGGTGGGCTCCTATACCGCTGGACCGCGATCAGGCGTTCGCGAAGTATGACGGCGTGCTCCTCTACGTCGCCCGCCAGAGCGCACCACAGCTGACCAACTTCGGTCCCGGGTATCCCTACCTGGCAGGCGCCACGTGGAACGGACGCGACCTCGATCGGCGCCTGCTGGCAGAGCTCGAGTGGCCGGTGTGGGAATCGACGGCGATCAAGCTCCAGTCGGCACTCACCGACGCCGTGATCGAGGATGCGGTGCGAGAGCTGCCGCCGGAGCATTACGGCCTCGGTGGAGCTCGCCTCGCGGCGGCTCTCCGTGCAAGGCGGGATCATCTCCTCGAGGCGGCCCGTGGCTACTACAACCTTCTTGCCAGACAGGTAGACGTGTACGGGACCGACGCAGCAGACGAGGCAAACCTGACCCGCGGGCCCGATGGTGCCGTGGAGCTGACGCTCTCCCCGGGCGGCGCCACAGCGGCCACCAGCGAGCCGTATTTCAGGCGCCGATTCGATCCCAAAGCCACCCGTGAGGTGCGTGTCTTCCTCGATGGCGGGGATGACCGGGCAGTCGTACGGGGTGCCGGGAACAGCCCGTTGCTCCGAATTCTGGGTGGAGCAGGACAGGACCGGCTAGTGGACTCGACCCGGAAGGGGCGCGAGCGCTTCTATGACGACGCGGGGGCGGCGGCGCGTACCGAGGGTTCGGCAACGCAGGTGGACCGCCGCGGGTACACTGTACCACGCAAGAATCCGGACGCCGTCCCCGAGCGGGACTGGGGCAAGCGATGGACTGCCACCACCACGCTGAGCCTTGGCCCGGACCTCGGACTGCTGATCGGCGGAGGCCGGACGCTGACGGTCTATGGCTTCCGGAAGGACCCCTATGCCAGCCGGCACCAGTTCAGAGCCGCATTTGCAAGCGGTCCCAAGAGCTACCGGCTGGAATACCGGGGAGAGTTCCGGCGGGAAAACTCTGGCACCCGGGCTGACATTCACGTTCGAGCGTCGGGTATCGACGTGATCAGCTTCAGCGGGTTCGGCAATGACAACCCGGCGCCCGGCAATAATGAGTTCTACCGGGTGACCCAGGATGCCTTCGGTTTTCAGCCCTCTCTGGCGTTCGCCCTGGGCCGCGCAGCGACCGTGCGGTTTGGGCCCATCCTCAAGTACGTCTCCACCGACGACCGGCCGGGCCGCTTCCTGGCATCGCCATCGCTCACAAGTTTCTACGGCACCGGAAACTTCGGAGAGGTCGGCGGTGGACTCACCCTTCGCTACGACAGCCGGGATCGGCCGGCCCTCGCCCGGAAGGGGCTTCTGCTGGAGCTGGGTGGGAGCGCATACCCGGCCATATGGGACGTCGACAGCGCTTTCGGCGAAGTACACGCTGAGGCGGTCACATACCTTTCGGCTCGCGCGCCGTTGGACCCCACGCTCGCGATTCGGCTGGGGGGCCGGAAGTTGTGGGGACCCTATCCCTTCTTCGAGGCCGCGTTCATCGGCGGCGCCTCAACCGTGCGGCTTGGCCGGGTGAATCGCTACGCCGGCGATGCCTCCGCCTACGGATCCACCGAGCTTCGTCTAACACTGGCAAGAGTCAAGCTGATTTTACCCGCCGACTTCGGAGCCTTTGGTCTGGCCGATGCCGGCCGGGTGTTTCTCGCCGGCGAGTCCTCCGACACCTGGC
>JBDTUV010000001.1:0-34029 GCA_040007575.1 Gemmatimonadales bacterium | reverse complement strand
CCCCCGACCTCGCGCATGTGAGGCGCGCGCTCTAACCAGCTGAGCTAATCGCCCAGGAACGGGAGCGGGAGTCTATACCCCCGGCCGGGTTATGGGAAGGTAGCGCGTTGTTTATTGAATTGTGATGGTTACGGCCGCATTGGAGGTAAGCCCTCCGTCGCTGGCTGTGTATGTGAATGAATCCGTTCCGGTGGCACCTGGGTTCGGGGTGTAGGTGAAGGAACCATCTGCCGAGAGGTTCACAGTCCCCTGGCTCGGGAGGGTATTCCCGATCTGAGCGGTTAGAGTTGTGCCTGCGTCAGGATCGCTGTCATTGGAAAGGACACCCCCCGCGGCAGAAACAGTCAACGCCGGGTCGCTGGCGAACATTGTGTAGGAGTCATCCCCCGCCACCGGGGGGTCATTCACGGCGCTCACGCTTACGGTTACTGTGACGGGCCCCGACTGCAGAGAACCGTCGCTAGCTCGATAGGTGAACGAATCGTTCCCATTGAAGTTCGGGTCCGGGGTATAGACGAACGATCCGTTCGAACTAAGCGTCACCGTTCCATTAGAGGGGCCACTTGCGTTCACGGCGGTCAGACCATCTCCATTGGGGTCGGAATCGTTCCCTAAGACGCCTGGAGCATTAACCGTTAACTGGGTGTCCTCACTCGTCGTGTAGGAATCCCCCTGGCCTTGTGGGGCCGCGTTCGGTGCGGCGACCGTTATAGGGTGAGAAACGGGGCCACCTTGGGCGCCGTCATTGTCCGTTACCGTCAAGGTGACCGTGTACGTGCCGCCGGCCCCGTATGAATGGTCAGGATCCCGGCGATCCGATGTGTTCCCGTCGCCGAAATCCCAGGCTCGGCTCTCTATCCTGCCATCGCCGTCGGTGCTCGCATCGGAGAATGCACATTTCAGCTCGTTACACTGCCAGGTGAATTCAGCCGTAGGGGCCTGATTGGGTGGCGGGGGCGCCTTCGGGTTGACCTTGTCCTGGGCCTCGTCGGTCAGCCCGCCGTTATCCGTGACGGTGAGGATCACGGTGTGATCGCCACCCGCCACGTAGGTATGCGAGGGGGTCAGCTCGTTTTCGGTGGTAGCCCCGTCACCGAAATCCCAGTGCCGGTTGGTGATGGTGCCGTCGTCGTCCCGGCTGTGGTCGGTGAAGAAGCAGGTCAGGTCCTCGCAGTGCCAATTGAAGTCAGCCGTGGGTGTTTCGTTCGCCGGCTGGGCCGGCTCGACCCGGTGAGGCTCCGTATCCGAGCTCCCCGACAGTCCCGGCGCGCCGGAGTAGGTGGCCGTGATCGTCCTGTCTCCCAATCCGCCGAGCCTCAGCGAGCAGCTCCCAACGCCTCCGCTCAGCGTGGCGGTACAGGTCGCGGGTCCTCCGCTCACCGTCACCCTGACGGTTCCGGTAGGGGTCGGGCCGCCCGAGGTGACCCGGAACTCGACCAGGAACTCCGAGCCCGCAACCGAGGGATCCGGTGAGTCAGCGGTGATCGTGGTGGTGGTGCCAATGACGGGCGAGGTGGCAGTGGCCCGGAAACTGGCGACCCCGACTCCGGACACCACGGCATCGAGCCGCTGCTCCCCTGCCGCGTCCCCCAGCGTCCACCTGGCCGAGGTACGGCCGTCGCCATTGGTGGTGCTGTTTTCCGGGTTGGCGCGTCCTCCACCGGTGGCCACCACCCAGCTCACTGCAGTCGCAGGGATGCCGTTCCCGTCGGCATCCAGCAGCGCAACCACCAGATCTGCCGGAAGCGCCGAGCCAACCGGGGCGGTCTGCCCGTTGCCCGAAACGACCACGAGGCGGGAGGCATCCCCTGCCAGGGCCGTGTGCACGAAGGTCACCGGCGATCCGGCGAGTCCTTCGGAGCTTGCCACCGTTGTCTGGGTGCCGACGGTGGGTCCCAAGGTCCGCCTGACTCGGGATTCGCCGTCTTGATCGGTCTCTACGACTTCGGCACTTACGCTTCCTCCTCCCTCAGCC
Organism: Gemmatimonadales bacterium; assembly: GCA_040007575.1. GTDB lineage: Bacteria > Gemmatimonadota > Gemmatimonadetes > Gemmatimonadales > GWC2-71-9 > CAVVWJ01. The sequence goes on along the minus strand of JBDTUV010000001.1, from coordinate 32,054 downwards.
ACCCAGGTGATTGGTACCCCCTCGACCGGATTCTCGAACCTATCGGTGACTCTCACCACCAGACGCTCGTCCAGCTGAGTGTTCACATGGCCGCTCTGGTCCTGACCGGCCACAGCCGCCATGGTGTTGGCGTCCTCGGGTAGCGCCATGGCGGTGAAATCCGTCTGGACCGCCGGTCTCCCTTCCTGGGTGACGACCCGGGCGTTGCCGGTCTGCCGTCCAAACGTGGTTCCAAGCACCAGCCGCGCGTCCGCCTTCCCGTCGGCGTTGGTGCTCTTCTGGGCAGGAACGACCTCGGAGCCCGCCGAGGTTAACTCGAACGCGACGGTGGCTCCCTCGACCGGCCTGCCCCTACTGTCGGTTACCTGGACCACGAGCGGGTCGGTCAGCGGCTCCCGCACCCTACCCCTCTGTCCATCGCCATCCGTGACGGCGATGGCGGCGGGCTCCCCATCGCCGGGCAGGATGATTCCCTCGCCGCCGCCACACCCCCCAAGGAGTAGCAGGGAGACGAGCAAAGACGTGGCGGCCGGCCAGTTCGATGGTGTGAGGAGAAGGCGGAGCATGGCTTTCGACTCTCTACGACGCCCGAAGGCGTGAGATCGGTGAACTATGAAAGACGGTCCCGGGCTCTTGGCCCGACCCGGCCGGTCAAAAAAAGCTAGCGCCTGCCATCTGCCTGGGAGGTGACGGATAACACTTTCGCAAGCACACCGTTAGGGCCCCAGTCCTGACCCAGTCAGGGCCTACGCCGGCGGGTGGGGTTGGCCTGCCCGGACGCCTGGAAACGGGGGGTCTCGCACCCGATTGGGGGAGCATCGCCGTGCGAGGCTCCAGTTGCGGCCGTCAGCCGCCTGGCCACCGCGCTGGGTGGCCGTCTGTTTTGCGAAATACTTGCTATGGGTGACCTAGGGAGGATGGGCCCTCTGGGATTCGAACCCAGGACCTACGGATTATGAGTCCGCTGCTCTAACCGACTGAGCTAAGGGCCCGCGCGAGAGAAAACTTCATTCAGGACCGCCGCTTAAACAAGAGCGGCCGACACGGATGGAATGCTGAGCCCGGAAGCCGGATGCTTTCTCACCGAGGGGATTCGTCTTGCCCGGGTTGTCGGGCGAGTCGCACTAGGGTAGTGTAAAGAGACCTGCCATTTCTGGCTGCCACCCCCCGGTCGTCTCCTCCGGGCCCAAAGGATCATACCGTGTCACCTGAGAAGCCCGGCCCCAAGGGCTGGCATTGCCTTATTGCCTTAGCGGTCAAGTTTCGCCGGCACTACCTACGACCTCCCGAGTAATGTCCGCACCTTGTTCAAGCCCTTCGACCTGCCAGACCTTGTCCCCACCGTCCGACAGCTGCTCGCTGCCTGAGGGTGCACAACAGCTCACGACCAGAAAGGTGAGGCTATGACTTCGGATGGAGAAAAAGCGGGAGCGACCAAAGTACTCCTGCCTGCGCCCTTGATCCGGGCATTGGACCAAAGCGAGCAGGTGAAAGACAAGGTGGAGCAGTGTGCAGTCGAATTGTCATCGGTCAACGCGGTGCTCAAGGAGGAAATCACTGACGGCGTGCCGCTTGACCAAGTCGAGCGTGCGCTGGATATGAGTGAAGAAGTCGAGGTCAAGGTGCAGCAATGCGCGGAAGATCTCGCTACCGTCAACGACGCGCTGGCGGAAGAAATAGATGAGCGCAACAACATGGAGCGTCAGCTGTTAAAGAGCGCCGCCGCGCTCTCGCAGAGCAAGGTTCAGGAGCGGAAATTGCGGCATCTCGCTCTCCATGACGCGACGACCAGTCTGCCCAATCTGGCGCTGTTCAATGACCGGCTGCGCAACGGCCTGGCGCAGGCGAAACGCCATGAGTGGCGTCTGGCGGTGATGTTTATCGACCTCGATGACTTTAAGGGCATCAACGATGCTCACGGACATGACGTCGGGGACCAGGTCCTGCAACTGGTGGCGCAGCGATTGCAGACTTTCGTCCGGGGCGGCGATACAGTCAGCCGCCGCGGCGGAGACGAATTCCTTTTTCTGATGCTGGAAGCCAAAGACGAAAACAATGCTGCAAACCTTGCGGCCAAGATCATCGACAATGTGGCACAGCCGTGCGAGGTCGAAGGCGTAAAGCTCACCGTGAGAGCGAGTATCGGGATAGCGGTCTATCCTGAGGATGGACGATCGGTGCAGGAGCTGCTCAAAAATGCCGACATTGCAATGTACGCGGCCAAACAGCAGAAGAGCGGCCGTGCGCTCTATGGCCAGGTCGCGCTCGCGAGAGAACCCTCGCAGCAGTGGTAGGTGATTTCGAGCCGGGCTACCTCGCCTTCGCCTCCTCCGGGAGGAGGCGCGCGACCGCTTGAGCCACGTCGGCGATGCTGAACGGCTTCTGCAGAAAATGTTTGGCCATCTCACCCTGGGGTTTCTCGTAGGCCGAGATGTACAGCACCGGCGGCGGGGAGGGCAGCTTCTTGACCTCCAGCGCAAAAGCGTGCCCGCCCATGCCGGGCATGACCAGGTCGGTTATCACTAGAGCTACCTTGCGCTTGGTCGATCGCAGGACATCCAGCGCAGCCTCACCATCGGCGGCAAGCAGAACGTGGTACCCCTCCCCGATCAGCGCCCGCCCGATAAAGTCACGGGCTATCGCCTCGTCGTCTACCACCAGAACCGTAGGTCCCATCTGCTATCCCCCGTTTTTCATCAGCTCGCTCTGATCCGCTCGTACAGCTCGATGTGCCTTTCGGCCATGGCAGTCTGCGTGAAGCGCTCGGCTACCCGCTTCCGCCCTGCCTCGCCCATGGTGCGGCGGCGCGCGCTGTCGCGGCTCAGCGTCTCGAGCGCGCGGGCCAGCGCCGACACATCCCGGAGCGGCACCTCCAACCCGGTCACCCCGGGCACATTTACCTCCCGTACCGCACTGGGCAACGCCGTGGTGATCACCGGCCGCCCGGCCGCCATAGCCTCCAGGACCACGAGGCCGAACATCTCTTCCACCGTGACCGAGGGCAGAACCAGGAAATCGGCGTCGGCCATCCGCCGGGGCAGATCATCATCTGGATATTCGCCATACCAACGCACCCTGTCTGTGACGGCCAACGCACGAGCCAGGGTCTTGAGCCGGGGGCCCTCCGGACCCGACCCAACGATGTCGAGGCGCAGCTCCGGGACCTGCTCGAGCGCCCGCAGCAGGATGTCGAGGCCCTTGTAGGCCACCAGACGCCCGATGAAGATGGCTCGGGGTGTGGCCCCGGGCGGCGGTGGCGGCACGCTCTGCCAGCGGGTCTGATCGATCCCGAAGGGAATCACCTCGACCTTTGCCTCATATCCGATCAGTTCGGTCGAGAGCGCCAGGTGCGCCCGGCTTGGCACCACCACCGCGCGGGCTCGCCGGATGACCTGCCGGGTGAGGGGACGGTACAGGGTACGATTGGAGTCGGCGTGCTGAGTCACCACCACCGGGGTGTTCCCAGCACGGAGCAGACACGCCAGGTCGGCGAGCGGGTGAGGGTGATGAACGTGGATGATGTCCGCCCGCTTCCAGGCGGCCGCGATGTAGCCCGGAGCGATCTCCTGGGAGCCCAGTGCCGCAAACGAGAAGGCCCGGGTGACCAGCGACCGGTGCCGACTGGATTCCCCGCTCCGCCCGAGGCTCTCGACCGCCACGACCTCGACCTGGTGGCCGAGGTTGGCTGCACCTTCGGCCAGCGTCTGAACCACGCGTTCCATGCCCCCGGATCGGGGCCAGTAGTACTTCGCGAGGTGCAGAATACGCATGACTCGGGGTAACCTCGGGTGTTTAGAGCGGCCCCTCGGTCTATATTTCAGCGGTGGTTCCGGCAACTTCACCAGAGATCCCAATCGCTGTCAACCTGAGATATTCGCTTGCGACCAGCCCTCGCCTCCGACCGGGTTTGCCAGAACGTGCGCAGTCGCCTGCGGCCGGCACCATAACGTGCGCGCTGTAGTCGTCTCCCAGCTGTACGCGGACCCGGCCAATCGAGCGAAGCTCCGGGCACTCGCGGGGCTCGGCGTTACCCTGACCGCCGCGGTGCCGAATCGATGGACCACCCGCGAAGGCGTGTCCCAGAGCACCGGAGCCGGCGAGGATGGCGGGGTTCAGGTCGTGCCCATTCCGGTGCATGGGTCGGCAACGGACCGGGACGGCCTGCAATGGAGCAGTAAGCTGTTGCGCCGCGTGCTTACCGACTTCAAGCCCGACCTGATTCATCTCGAAGAGGAACCGTGGAGCCAGCCGGCGGCGGTAGGGCTCCGGATGGCCCGGCGGCTGGGCATCCCGGCTGTTCTCGCCACCGCGGAGAGCCTGCCGCGGAGCTACACCCTGGGGCAGCGTTTCCGGAGGGAGCGCAGTCTGCGCCAGGCCGCCGGCGTGATCGGCAGCAACAATCTCGCGCTCGCCCTGGCGATCAAGCGGCGGCCTACCGTGCCCCACCTCTCCCTCCCCCTTCTCGGGGTCACCCCTCCTACCGTGGTGCCCCGCGTACCCCATACCGGCCTGGCAATCGGCTTCGTGGGCCGGCTGGTGCCGGAGCGCGGTCTCGACCTGCTGTTTCGAGCCTGTGTTGGCATGGCAGGCAAGTGGATGCTGACAGTGGTCGGTACCGGGCCTTCACAGGAGGAGCTGGAGGGCCTCGCTCAGCGCCTCGGCATCGCAGCGCGGATCTCGTGGGTAGGCGCCTTGCCGCGGTCAGCTGTGGATGAGGTGTGGCCCCAGCTCGATTGCCTAGTCCTCCCCTCCCGCACCACTCAGCGCTGGGTGATGACCGTGGGCCGCGCGGCGCTCCACGCGATGGCCCACGGTGTCGCTGTGATCGGGACCGACTCCGGGGCCCTACGCGAGCTGGTTGGAAATGCCGGTCGCATCGTTCCCGAGGAAGACGTGCCCTCCCTGACTGCCGCGCTCGAGGAGATGCATGCCGATAGATCGCTCTGCGAACGCCTGGGTGCGGCCGGCCGGCGGCGCGTTTCTGAGGAATTCTCGGACGGCGCCATCGCGGGAAAGATGCTCGCGTTCTGGCGCACATTGATCCCCGCAACCGCTTGACTTTGGGTAACTTACGAGCGATCTTCGCGTTCCCATGAACCAGCTTCCTAGGCTCTTTGCTCGCATCGGCTTGAGTGCCGCGACGTTGCTTATCCTGGCGGCCATCCCAGGCACTCACCGGCTCTCGGCTCAGGTGCCGGTCCAGGGGCAGCCGACGCCCGACCAGGCCAGGGAGATGCTGCGCAATCAGCCCGAGGTGGTGCGGCAGCTCCGGCAGCGACTGGAGCAGTCCGGCCTCACACCGGACCAGGTGCGCTCGCGTCTACGCGCCGCCGGGTATCCCGAGAGCCTGCTCGACGAATACCTCCAGGGCGCTGATACGACACGATCGGCCCGGCCCGGACCACGAACATTCGACGCAGTTCGCGCGCTGGGTATCCTGAACGGGGCCGAGACCGACTCACTTCAGATGCAGGACTCGGTGGGAGCGCTATCCGATTCCCTGCTCCAAGTGCTCGACTCGCTCCGCGCGCTACGGGCCGATTCGGCCCGGGCCGATTCGCTCGCCGACTCAGTGGAGATACTCCGCCCCCAGGGTCTCAAGATCTTTGGCCTCCAGACCTTCCGCCGCACTTCAAACCGATTCCAGGCGGTGCAGAATGGGCCAGTCGACGAGAACTATCGGCTAGGGCCGGGCGACATGCTGGTTCTCATTCTGACGGGAGATGTCGAGCAGGCCTACTCGCTCGACGTCAACCGTGAGGGTTTCGTCGTCATCCCCCAGGTGGGACAGGTCTACGTCGCGAACCTCAGCCTGAGCCAGCTCGAGGATCAGCTCTACTCCCGCCTGAAGCGAGTGTATTCCGGCATCCGGCGAGGGCCTGGAGCCACCACCAAGTTCCAGATCTCCGTCGCACGACTTCGGAACATTCAGGTCTTCGTCGTAGGCGATGTGGTGCGGCCCGGCGCGTACCAGATCTCCGGCGCCGGGACGGTTCTGACGGCGCTCTACGCCGCCGGTGGCCCGAGCACCAACGGCAGCTTCCGGCAGGTGCAGGTGCGGCGAGGGGAGAAGCTGGTAGACAGTCTCGACATCTACGATTACCTGCTCCACGGCGTCAACGATACCGATATCCGGCTGCAGAACGGCGACGTCATCTTCGTACCGGTGCATAGCGGGCTCGTAAAGGTTGCGGGGGAGGTCACCCGCCCCGCCATCTATGAGCTGCGCTCGGATGAGACTCTGCGTGACCTGATCGAGATTGCCGGTGGCTTTGGACCTTCCGCTTATCGGGCCCGGGTGCGGATTCACCGGATTCTTCCGCCCGATGCGCGAAGCAGCAACGGACGGGCGCGGGTCGTGGTGGACGTGGCTCCCGATCAGATGGCGGGGGGGATCGTGCCCGGTGTACCGATGGCGCCCGGTGACTCCGTCACCGTGTTGTCCGTGCCCGACCGGGTGCGAGGCTACGTGACCGTGAACGGCAACGTGTGGGTCGAAGGCCGGGTGGGCTTCGTCACGGGGATGAAGCTGAGCGACGCGATTCGCCTGGCAGGAGGCCCGAAGCCGGACGTGTACCTCGACCGGGTTCTCGTCTCGCGGATCAACGAAGACTCGACCAGGCTTCAGCTGCGGTCGGCCTTTGCGGATACCACCGGCAAGGTGACTAATGACCTGGTGCTCCAGGATGAGGATGAGATCCGGGTGTTCTCCCGATCGGCCTTCCTCCCCTCGCCCTATGTCACGGTGGTGGGCGCTGTACGAGACCCCGGCAGGGTGCCCTATCGCGAGGGCATGACCATGCGGGACGTGGTGCTGTTGGCGGAAGGGGTGACGGAGGATGCCGACCTGAGCGTCGCGGAGATCGCCCGGCGGGCGAAGACCGACGACCCCGGGACACTGGCCACGACCATCCGGGTGCGGCTCGACTCCACCTCGGTGGAAAAAGGCGGTAATGAGGGCGCCGCAGCAGAACCGCACGCGCCGGCCGGTGGAATTCCGGATCTCCCGCTCCAGCCCTATGACAACGTGCTCATCATGCGCCGGCCCGGCTGGGAGCTGCAGCGGCTGGTCTATCTGACGGGGCAGGTGGCGCACCCGGGGCGCTACGCGCTGCTCAACAAGACCGAGCGGGTCAGCGATCTGGTGAAGCGCGCGGGTGGACTTACCAACCAGGCCTACCCGGGCGGGGTCCGGTTCTATCGCACTTATAGCGCGGGCCGCCGTCCCGCAGCCCAGCAACCCGATCCCGTAGGCGGGCTACCTCCCGGAGTTCGTGACACGCTCCCCCGGGGGTACCGCGAGCGCGTCGGGGTCGACCTCCCTCGAGTGCTGAAGGACAACAAGGCTCGCGATAACCTCATCCTCGCGGCCGGCGACTCCATCCACATCCCGGAATACGATCCCATCGTGATGGTGGAAGGCTACGTCAACTCGCCGGGCGCCGTGCCGTACGAAAAGGGCAAGTCGCTGGACTGGTACGTAAACGCAGCGGGAGGCTATACCGGGACCGGCGACAGCAGGCGCGCATATGTCACCCAGCCCAACGGCAAGAGGGAAGGCGTCACGCGCCGGGCGGTGTTCGCCGATGCCGTGCCCAAACCGAAATCGGGAGCGGTCGTCTTCGTGCCACAAAAGGTCGTCCAGGATCAGCCACCCAATGTCGCCGGTGTCATCAGCACGGTGGCGCAGGTGCTGACCGCACTGGTGACCGTCATAGTCCTGGTGAGGCGGTGACCGCAGGATCCGAGCGGGGCCTGAGGCCGGTTCGCGAGACTTCGGACCAGGACATTTCCTTGTACGGTTTGTTGACGCCGCTGGTGCGCCGCTGGAAGCTCGTTATCGGAACCGCCTTGGTTGTCGCGGTCGTGGCGGCGGTCATCCTTCTGCTGCAAAAGCCGACGTACACCGGCCGAGCCAGCTTCACACCCGAGGCAGCTGGCAGTTCGGGTGCGGGGAGCGGGCTCGGTGCACTCGTGGGAGTGGCCAGCGAGCTCGGGCTGGGCGTGTCCACCGGTTCCGTGTCGCCTGAATTCTTCGTGAGGCTCGCCAGCAGCACCGAGCTTCTGCGCTCGACCCTGCAAGCCGAGTTCGCCAATCCAGGCGGTGGTGCCGGTCGCCCGCTGCTCGATATCCTCCAAGTCCCGGGAAACTCGCCGGAGGAGCGGCTGCAAAACGGGGTAACCATGCTGCGCAAGCGGATCAGTGCGGTCGCAGACAAGCCGACCGGTATCGTGACGCTCGACGTGGAGATGGGCACTCCCCGGCTCGCCGCCGACGTGGCCAACCACCTGGTGAAGCTGCTCAACGAGTTCAATCTCGAGCGGCGGCAGAGCCAATCACGGGAGCAGCGCCGCTTCACCGGAGAGCGCATGGCGGAGGCGGAGCGCGATCTGCGGACGGCAGAGCGGGCCGAGCTCGCCTTCCTCCAGCGCAATCGGGACTACTCCAGCTCGCCGCTGCTCACCTTCGAGGCGGGCCGCCTGGCTCGCGACGTCCAGGTCAAGCAGGAGCTGTACCTCACGCTCTCCAAGGCGCACACCGAAGCGCGAATTGCCGAGGTGCGCGATACCCCGGTACTCACGATGGTCGATTCGGCTCTGGCCCCCATTCGACGCACCCGACCGCGGCGAACCATGGGGGTGATCATTGCCGGGCTGGTGGGAGGCATGCTGGGCATGGGGCTCGCCTATCTTGCGAGCGCGCGCGAACGACCTCGGGAGCCGCGGGCCGACTACCTGGAGTTCCGCGAGGCCCTGGAGACCGCCCGGCGCGGCGTCGGCCGCCAGTGAGACGGCCGGCATCAGGCCGGCACTCCGGGTTTCCCTCAGGCCCGCCATGAACCGGGTCTTCATCAACGGCCGGTACCTTACCCAGTCGATCACCGGAGTTCAGCGGTGCGCAGCCGAAACCGTGAGGGCGCTGGATCGGCTCGTCGTCGAAGGCGAATACCCTGCCGCTGAGTGGACCTTTACTCTGCTGATGCCGCCATCAGCACCACAGCCGGCACTGCAGGGCATCCCGTCACGAGCCGTCGGCCGGGGGCAAGGCCAGTGGTGGGAACAGCTCCAGTTACCCCTCCACACCCGGGGTGGCCTTCTGCTCAGCTTTGCCAACGTGGCCCCGCTTGCCGCCCGCCTACAATGTGTGACCATTCACGACGCGTCTGTCTTTGCGGTGCCGGACGCATACCGAATATTGTTTCGCACCTGGTACCGCTTCCTGCTGCCTGCGCTTGGCCGCCGGGCCGATCGCGTTCTTACCGACTCGCGCTTCTCGCGGGAGGAGCTCATTCGCTGGGCCCGAATTCCAGAGAGCAAGCTGACCGTGGTGCCGCTGGCCGGCGAGCATATTCTGGCCGCACCCGCCGATCCCGGCGTGCTGGCCCGCAACGATCTGGGTAAGCGGCCCTACATTGTCGCGGTGAGCAGCGGAAGTCCGCACAAGAATCTTCAGGGCGTGGCGCAGGCGGTCGAACGTGCGGGCCGCCACGACTACGATCTAGTCCTGGTCGGTGGCCGGTACGGAGGAGTATTCAAGGACGGCGGGGCTGAATCGGGCACTCGGATTCGGAGGCTCGGATATGTCACCGACGGCGAGCTGCGGGCCCTCTACGAGAATGCCGCCTGCCTGCTCTATCCGTCTCTGTACGAGGGCTTTGGATTGCCGCCGCTCGAGGCGATGGCGTGCGGCTGTCCAGTGATCTCCTCCAACGCGGCCTCGCTGCCCGAAGTGTGCGGAGATGCAGCCTTGTATTGCGACCCTCGCAACCCCAGCGACATCGCGGCGCGCATCTCCGAGATCCTGGATCAGCCTGACCTGCGGCGAACGCTGCGGGATCGGGCTCTGGCACGCGCCCGGCAGTTCAGCTGGAGTGCCACCGCGCGAGCGGTGATGGCCGTCGCACGGGAGATCGTTCGGTGAAAACCGCTATCGTGCACGACTGGCTGGTGGTCTACGCCGGGGCCGAGCGGGTCCTCGAGCAGATGCTTCGGGTATTGCCCGAGGCCGAGCTGTTCAGTCTTATCGATTTTCTGCCTGAGTCGGAGCGAGCCTTCCTCGGCGGCCGCAAGGCCCGAACGTCGTTTCTTCAGCGCCTCCCCGGGGCCCGCACCCGCTACCGGCGCTATCTGCCCTTGATGCCCCTGGCCATCGAGCAGCTCGACCTCGCCGGGTACGACCTGGTGATTTCCAGCTCCTACGCCGTGGCTAAGGGCGTGCTCACCGGACCCGACCAGCTCCACCTCTGCATGTGCTATTCGCCCATGCGCTATGTCTGGGACCTGCAGCACCAGTACTTGCGTGAGACCGGACTGGACCGCGGCGTGCTCGGTGCCATTGCGCGGTATGTCCTGCACCGGGTCCGCAACTGGGATGCGCGGACCGGGGCCGGGGTGGACGGGTTCATCGCCATCTCTCACTTCGTGGCTCGCCGGATCCAGAAGGCCTACCGCCGCGAGTCGACGGTGATATATCCACCCGTGGATGTCGAGACCTTCACTCCGGCCACCTCTGGCAGGGAGAGCTTCTACCTCACCGCGTCGCGACTGGTACCCTACAAGAGATTGGACGTCGTAGTGGACGCCTTCGCCGGCATGCCCGACCGAACGTTAATCGTCATCGGCGATGGTCCCGAGGCGCCGCGGCTCAAGGGCCGCGCCCCGCCCAACGTGCGATTCCTCGGGCACCAGCCGCTCGAGGTGCTCAGGGATCACATGCAGCGCGCCGCCGCTTTCATCTTCGCGGCCGAGGAGGATTTCGGCATCGTCCCGCTGGAGGCCCAGGCGTGCGGCTGTCCGGTCATTGCGTACGGCAAGGGCGGTGCGATGGAAACCATTCGAGGGCTGGATCACGCGCAGCCGAGCGGGGTGCTCTTCGAGGAACAGACCCCCGACTCGCTGCACGAAGCCATGATGGTCTTCGAGCGCCGGAGGACGAGCCTGACTCCCGCGAACTGCCGGGACAACGCCATGCGCTTTGCCCCGGAACGCTTCCGGTGTGAGTTCGAGCGGTATGTACGGGATCAGGTCTCTCGCTTTCAAGAGAACCTGAAGCAGAGCCGGGCCTGACGGTCGAAGCGTCGCAATGATTGCTGCCTGCACCTACCTCCTCGCCCTGCTCTACTGCTTTGTCTGGCTGCGGATTCCCGAAGCGGTGGGACTGGTGCTTCCATTCCAGCGGCTGGTGGCTTGGGCGGGCCTCGGGGCATTCGTAGTGCTCCTGACTACGGGCCGCCCACTGAGGGTAGGGCGGTCCGCAAGGCTATTTCTCCGCTTTACCGTGCTCTTCGTCGCCATGCTGATCGTCAACCTGTTCGCCCAGGCTACCGGCGAGCGTCGAATGTATGCCTTGTACTTCCTGATGGATTTCTCGAAGTACCTGGCCATCTTCAGCGCGGCATTCGTGACCTATTACGCGCTGCGCCGCGGCCTGGTCGACGAAAACGGTTACGTGCGGTGTGTGATGCTCTCGGGGGTAGCTTCGCTGGTCGTCCTGTGCCTCCTGGTCGCCTTGTACTATCTCGGCTTCCGGACTGACATCGATTTCCTCGCCCATTCCTTCGGTGGCGTGCTGGGAGTCTGGCCGATACCGGGGTCGTTGCCGCGCCTGGCCGGCACCACGGCCGAGCCGCAGCAGCTCTCGGTGGTTTACCTGACCCCGCTGATGCTGATGCTCTCTCCCGAGCACCTCCGCCGCTACAAGTGGTTCGCGCTTCTCGGCGTCGTAGTCCTGATACTCTCCCAATCCAAGTTCGCGGTGGTCTCGCTGCTGCTGATCTACCTGTTCGTGCTAGCGACCTACCCGCGGGCCCGCATGGCGCTGATCGCTGCCGGCATCCTTCTCGCCCCTGTCGCGGGAGCCGTGCTGATTCGGCTGCCGACTTTTTCCGCTCTCCTGACCGAGGGAGTCGGCGCTGGAGCGTTCGTAGAGAGGCTGCAGAACCTGTTTCTGCTCCTATCCATAGCTCGCGACCACTTGCTGTTCGGCATCGGCGCCGGGCAATACGGCGTTTACCGGGGAGAGGTCCTTTTTGGCGATCCGCTTTTCAACCCCGGCTACACTCCCAATATGGATTTCCTCAAGGTCCTGGCTGAGGTAGGACTGGTTGGATTTCTGGTGGTCACGGCAATGCTGGTCGGGTTGCTCTACAGCTTCATTCGCAGCCGCTCCTTGCTGCCCCCGCAGCTTCGTCCCCGATTCCTGGCATTCCTGCTCGGCGCCGTCGGGATTCTCCTGAACATGCTCGTAGGCTACGAGTTGCTGCACGTCTTCTTCTGGCTGAACGTGGGGTTCCTGCTGTACCTATGCGAGACGGCGCGGGAGGGTGGACCGGATGTGGAGGTCGCCCGGGTCAGCGAGCGCGGAGGTGTCGGTGATCCGGTTGGTGCAGTGGGGTTGGCGGACTAGCGGTGTGAGGAAGCGCCCGACTCAGTGCGCGCCGCGCATGAAGAGGACCACCGGGACGGTGCGGAGGAGAATGCCGAGATCTTTCCAGATGGTCCACCCGCGGATATAGCCAGTCTCCAGCCGGATCACTTCCTCGAAATCCGTGATGCTGTTCCGGCCGCTCACCTGCCACGGTCCGGTGATGCCGGGCTTTACATCGAACCGGGTATAGTGGTGGTCCTCGTAGAGATCGACCTCGCTGGTGAGCGGCGGCCGCGGACCGACCAGGGACATCTCTCCCCGAAACACATTCCAGAGCTGGGGAAGCTCGTCCAGACTGGTACGCCGCAGAAACGCACCGAGGTGGGTGACCCTAGGATCGTTCTTGACCTTGAAGAGCCGGCCGTCGGTGTAAAGGCTCTCGGGCTCCAGATCTTCCCGCTGCAGCTCTGCGTCGTCCACCATGCTCCGGAACTTCATGATCTCGAAAAACTTCCCTCCCAGCCCTACCCTCGTCTGGCGAAAGAATATGGGGCCGGATGAGGAAAGCCGGACCGCAACCGCAATCGCCAGGAAGATGGGGCTGAGAAGCACCAGGCCCAGGGTAGAGACCGCGATGTCGAGTACCCGCTTAAGCAGGAGCTGGCGGCCGCGCAGACCGGGCCGGTTCATCGAGACGAGGGGTGCACCTCGGCGCCACACCGTCTGGAACTCGAGTCCTCCCAATGCGACCGATCGGGTCAGGGCGTAGAGCTGACAACCGGCCGCGCCGGCGGCCTCGATGACCACCGCAAATGCCTCGTCGTCGAGCGGGCCACTCATGACGAGGGTGTCGGCGCGGTATTGCTTGATGGTCTGGCAAAGCCGGCTAAATCCTTCTTTGCCCCTGCTCAGCCTCGGCTCGGCGGGGTCGAAGGCGCCACCGATGGTGAATTCGCGCGCGTCCGACAGCGCGGGATGCTCCAGTGCCCGAAGAGTGTCCTCGGGTCGGCCGATCAGGAGCGCACGCGCGGCGCCAGGGCCAATCGGCCACAGCCGGCGGACCGCGCTATCGATGAGATGACGCTCGCTGATCAGCGTAAGGCTGATGATCGTTGCGAGCACCACGAAACCGGGCAGCGCCAGCGGCGAGAAATGAGACCAGAGATAGGTCCAGAATGGAAGGCCGAGGCCAAGGGTGGCCCCCGCCATGATCCGGCCGGCATCGCGACGCCGATCGCTGGCGCCATACGTGTCCAGCACGATGAGCCCGAGGAGTACCGCGGGAAGCAGCTGCACCAGCGGGAGTGCGCCTTGGGGCACGAGGCTGTTGAGCACCGCGGCGGTGGAAGGACCCAGCCAGACATCGTCCCGCATACCCCGAAGCAGCAAGCGAAGCAGCAGCAGCGCGCCGGCGTCACCCGCCATGAGTACGGTGATCCGTACCACCGACCGCACCAGATGTCGCCGCATGATCTGGGGGGCGCGGCGGGTAATGGCAAGCCGTTCGAGCGAGGTCCACACCGCGGGTGGGGTTATCGTGGCCGAAATTGAGGCCGCCTCATCTGCGGGAGATGATGAAGCGTGAAGCCTGGAGCTAATGGAGGGTTGGGCTACCGGAGACATGTGGTGAGTTCCACTTGCGCCGCTTCCGGGAAGAGGGGGGACAACCCGCGAGAGCGTTCCGAAGGCAGGTTTATTTCTTCGGAGCCGACCATCAGCCGCAGCCTGTTGCAAGACGTGAGCCACTGACTGCAAATAATTTCGTCCGCACTCTGGCTGTGCTCCGCTTCATCGCGAACATAGCCAAATCCTTGTCCGATGCAAGCCTAGGGCCCCCTGACGCCGCCAGATCGGGGTTCGAGGAGACCGCAGTGATCGCGGATAGCTAGATATGGAAGCACGCGCCGCGTCACAGAGACACGACAAATCCGGGTCGTTTTGAGGGTGATTGATCCGTGAGGTGGGAGTCGTACGCCTACTTGGAGGGAGCTGAATCCCAGCCCTCGCACATCTCACGCACCAGAAAGTCCCAGCCGCAGGTACGGAGCGCGTCGCGTATTGCGGGGTTCAGGCGCGCCGGCACCGATTTGGCCTGAAGGATTGCTGCAGCGAATGTTTCCGGCGTATCGCCTAGCACAGCGAAGGGCTCCAGCTCCTTGCCGGCATAGCTCGTGGCGGCCACCCCAAGCCCGGCCGCTAGATACTCGTAGTATTTGAGTGGTTTGGAGACCAGCCGGCCTGCATTGCCCCGCCCGGAAGGAATGAGGCCTACGCTGCACCCCTTCATCTTCCCGGCCACCGCCTGGTGCCGGATGGGGCCGTGGATCCGCAGGTTTGACGGCCGTCTCAGCGGAACCTTCCGGTACCAGGTGCCGAACAGGTGGAAGGTGTGGTCCGGGAGGAGCTCCGCGGCGGCGAGCAACAGATCAACATCGGTCCAGGAATCGAACGAACCCACGTAGATCACGTTGTTCGAACGAGTGGGCAGCAGAACCGGATCCGGCTCCGCGCCTTCGAAGAGCAGCAGATCGACACCATTCGGGACCACCCGGACCTTCAGGTGCGGATGGCGCGCCTGCACCTGCGCGGCAAGTTCCTCATTGACGGCACAGACCTCTGCGATCGGGAGCTCGTCCAGCAGCCGTGCCTCGAAATCCAGCAGAGTCCTTGGAAGCGCGTCAAATCCGCTCAGCAGGTCGTTTGCGCGGTAGACGTAGTGCTTGGCCTTGATCTTGGGCAGCAGAGTCATGGAGCTGGCCGCGGAGAAGATGCAGAGGTCGAACTCGTCCTGCTCTAATACCCGGCCTCTGGTGCGCTCCACCAGGCTGTTGACTCGATTGCCGGCCCACTCGAGCGGAGTTCCTTCGAGCCGCTTGATCGCCCGCATGGGAAGGAAGTTGACCGGCGTCACCTGTACCAGGCGGGGACCGAGCCGTATGGGATGGAAGCTGCCAAGATACTTCGCGCGGTGCTCTCGAAAAAAAAGCGTCAGCCAGCTCGCGTGGGCGGTGACGTAGACTACGTCGTGCCCCTGCGCCGCCAGGGTCTCGGCGAGGTGCTGGGTGCCCACCTTGGGCCCTTTGCCCTCGAAGGAATGGACGCCCAGAACGCAGATCCTTAGAGGACTGATGTGCCTTGGCGGGAGACTCAGATTGGCCCGGCCGGAAGTAGCCGCAGACGTCTGGCGGCTCGCACCAGACCCTTGGCTCGGCGGAACACCGCCGACGAATTGGGGTAGTCGTGGTGGGTGCGAATGGGCCGGGCCATGATCGCCTCGAACTCCTCCGCGCTCACCGCCAGCTTCTTGATGACGTACTCGCGGTCATGCCGCTGCAGCTCGTCGCTGTAGGAATTGAACATCATCTCGGCCAGGGCCGCCTCCCGGGTGACCTGTCCGGAGCAGATCAGGGTCGAGAGGTGCGCTCTCCGCTTGTCGATGCCGAACTTCCGGGGGAGGATAAAGCCCTGGAAGAACCGGGTGTAGATGGACTCGTAATGCTTCCCGCCATAGTACTTCCAGCCCAGTTGGTCCTGCAGCACCCGCATAACGTCTTCCTTGACGTACGGGAGGTAGTCGAGGGGCCGGATGGTCCGCATCCTCCTGACCGACTTGTAGTAGAAGAGACGGGCGAGGCTGTAATGAGGAAAGGTCTGGAGGCGCTTGCTGCCGAATCGGCGGTGCACGCCCCGGATGTACCTCCAGTCCCACACGCCGTAAGTCCAGCTGCCCGGAAGAATCCCCTCCGTGACGACGTTTTCGCCGCTGATAATGAAGCCGATGCCCCGCTCCGCGGCCACGCGATACACAGTGGCGCCTATAGCGTGATCGGTCGGAATTTCGGCATCCGTGACCGAGGCCTTGAGGAAGGAGAGCTGGAGATCCCTGAACCCCTCCCAGTCGAGGACCTCGGTGTACAGATCGATGCCGAGCGTTCGGAGGACCTTCTCGATGTTGCTGACCGCCAGCTCGGAATCCCAGCCATTGTCCAGGTGCACGGCCAGAGGCCGGAGCCCAAGCTCCTTGGCGACGTAGGCGACATAGGTGCTGTCCACTCCGCCGCTCACGCCCAGAACACAGTCGTAAGGTTTGCCCTGTCCGCTCGACTTTATCTCCTCGACCATTTGAGCCAGCGCCCGCCTGCCGTCCTCGCCCGTGCGTACCAGCTTCCCGGCCAGGTGCTCGTAGGTATGACAGTGAACACAGACGCCGCGCTCATCGAAGCGGATCTCGGGATCGCTGGTGTCCATGATGCAGTGGGAGCAGATCCGGTATGCGCGATCGCCTACTGTCGCCCGAACGGGAGCAGGTGCCTCTTGTAGAACAGGATCTGCCATCCGATCGCCCCCTGGAGCTGTATTTCCGGGCTGCGGGAGCAGCACCGGCTTCAGGACAATTCTCCTAGCAACGCGCGCAATTCGTCCGGCGGCGGGTAGCTGATGAGTACCGCCCGGTGAGGTCCTTTAAAGACGAACATGCTCCCGGCTCCTGCTGCGGCAGCACCACCTTCCTGAACCGCCGCGGCCAGATCCTCGACCCGACCGGCGCCTCCACACGCTACGACAGGCACACCGACAGCCTGCGTCACGCGCCTGATCAAGTCGAGATCGTAGCCTTGCATAGTACCATCGCGATCGATCGAATTCAACAAAATTTCCCCCGCCCCGCGGCGCTCCATCTCCACCGCATGCACCACCGGATCCAGGCCGGTAGCAACCCGTCCACCGTTGGTATAGACACGATATCGTCCCCAGAAATCGCGCTTGACATCGATCGACACAATGACGCTCGAGCTTCCGACCACCCCGGCGGCGGCGGTCACAAACTCGGGGTGCTCGACCGCGTGGGTGTTGACGGCGACTTTCTCCACCCCCAGGCTGCACAAGCGCTTGACGTCGTCGACCGACCGCACGCCGCCCCCGTAAGCCAGCGGCATGAAGCATTCGCTGGCGAGGTCGGCAATGAAATCGAACTGTGGCCCTCGGCGCTCGGGAGTGGCGCTGATGTCCAGCAGAACCAGCTCGTCCACCTCTTTGTCATTGAAGATCCGCACCACATTGATCGGATCGCCGAGGTATTTGGGTTGGCGGAACTTTACCGTCTTGACCAGCCCCTGATTGCGAAGCAGCAGACAGGGAATGACCCGGGTGACGATCACGAAGCTGCGTGGGCGAAGTTGCGGTAGAGTTGCATCCCGAATCGGTGACTCTTCTCGGGGTGAAATTGAACCCCGAGAATGTTGTCCTGCGCTATGGAGGACACGAAGGGTAGCCCGTAGGAGGTTCGGGTCAGCACCAGACTGGGATGGGTACAGACCAGATGAAAGGAATGTACGAAATAGAAGCGTGCCTGCGCCTCGAGGCCCTCCAGGAGCGGGTGCGGACGCTGGGGATCGAGGGTGTTCCAACCCATGTGGGGCACCTTGAGTTTCCCCTCGCTTGCCTCGGGACGGAATCGGACCGCGGTGGCATCGAGCCAACCGAGCCCGGGACACCGCCCCTCCTCACTAGCCTTGGCAAAGAGCTGCATGCCGAGGCAGACTCCGAGGATCGGGGTTTTCTCCTCGAGAACCTTCCTTCCGAGCAGTGGGGTCAGCCCGCGCTCGACCAGGTTGTGCATGCCTTGGTCGAACGCGCCGACGCCGGGCAGGATCAGCTTGCTCGCAGCGGCTATGACTGCATGATCGGCCGAGATCTGCGCCTCGGAGCCCACCTTCCGGAGCATGTTGGCGATGGAGCCGACATTCCCCATCCCGTAATCCACGATGACGATCATTTGCCGCTGGGGCGAGCAGCTGCAGATATCGAGATCAACTCCGCGATCTCCCGCTTCATGTTGGCAAGGGCGCCGGGCCGGAAATAGCTGTTCCCAACGTCGTCGGGAAGACTGAGCGCGCGCCCGCTGCGGATTAGAACAGCCAGCTCGTCGGCATCACGTACCAGTCTCGCGTGCCCCCTCGCCACCAGCGGCAGCACGACCTCGTGAGTCCGAAAGGGGAGCACGACGGTGGGGACCCCCAGAGCCAGGGCATCGAAGTGGCAGGTCGAGGATACGCTGGCGTGGAGGTGCGCTTGGGTCAATAACTCCAGAGTCGAAACGTCGGCAGCGCCGGATAACACTTCTACTTCCGAGTCGTCCGCGAAAGCGCAGCGATATCGTTCCAGCGTATCAACATCGTAGACCGGGTGCAGCTTAACGATCAGGCGGAACGGGAGGCTTCCCCGAAGGAGCTGGATGCACCGTTGCAGGAAGATAATGACCCCGGTCGTCTCGATGCCCTGCGTCGTGACCAATAGTGTACAGCGCAGGTCGAGCCGGTTCGGCCACCGTAGGGACCGATACCTATCCATGCGCGGGCTTCCCACGCTCCGGAGAGCCGAGCCCCAAAAGCCGTTGACCTCGAGATCACGACAAGCCTGCTCGCCATAGAGGAACAGGGCGTCGGGAATCGGCATGTGGGTCCGGTACGGCTCAGCGTAGGAGGTCCAGGAATATCCGCTGTGATTGGTATCTATGAGGCCGTGCTGGATCTCGGCAACGGGGAGCCGGCGCTCCTTCGCGGCGGCCACCAGCGAATGCTCGCCGGGATCGGCGACCAGCACGATCTCCGGGTCCACCCGTCCCAGGAGCCACCGGTACACCCGCTTGGCATGGTGGAAGGCACGCAGGTGACGGAAGGCCCAGTGAGGCGGCAACACGCCCGACCCGAACTCGGCCTCCAGCGCCTTGGTGATGAGGTCAGCCGCCGGCCTGATCTCGGGGCTTTCTCCCATCCTGGCAAGTACTGCCGCGCCCAGATCGAGCGCCGTTGACGTGAGGGCGGCCTTGACCAGCGCCTGGCGGCGGCGCGGGAGAAACGCGGGATTGTTGACTCCCTCGAGCTTGAAGCCTGAGCTGAGAGCGCCGAAGAGGTCATCGAACCAGATATCGGTATACCCTTGGCCCCGTCGCTCCGCCAGGCCCGAGGTGTAGGTCTTGGCCAGATAGCGGGCCCGGCCAGGGCTCAGCAGCCGGGGCAGATCTTTGGCAGCCAGGGTAAAGCGCCATGGGCTCCAGCGGCTGCCTGCGCCAACCGTCTCGCCGAGGACGAGCTTGGACTGGACCCGGAACCGGAGGACTGCCCAGGCGCACCAGCCATCGACCCGATGACGGAGCAGGTCCTCCCGACTTTCGATGGCCCGGAGACGCAGATCGATATCGATGGGGGATGACCCCTGCATCGGCAAGGGGCCGGTATCCAAGACCGCTGCCGCCGGGCCGGGGACAGTCGGGTTCGGATCTCGTGGAACCATCAATCCGAAGGGCGGTTCGCGTAGACCGACTTATGATGGATCAATCGCGCCGGGACACCCCCCACGACGGTATTGGGCTCCACGTCGTGGGTAACGACGCTGTTGGCACCGATGATGCAATTGTCTCCGATGGTCACCCCGGAGCAGATGTACACGTGGCTTCCGATCCAGCAGTAGTCACCGATTACAATGTCCGCCCATTCCGGCTCCATGGCGACCGCATCCTTGAACTCAGGCACCCTGGCGTAGTCGGTGGTCCGAATGTGAATGCCGTGCGCGATGGCGCAGTACTTTCCTATTGCGATTTTCGCCGCCGCCGGGTGGCTGGAAACATGGCAGTCATGACCGAGATAGGTGCCTTCTCCCAATGTGATCGACCCTTCGCCAAAGAGTAGCGTCCCCTCTTCCCACCGGACGGTCGGGTCAATGGCATAGCGCGCTCGCACCGACTGCTCGTAGCTCCATTGCTGACATCGGCGCAGGTACGTGAAGATGGCGCCGAAGAATTTTCGGACGTGCCTTTCCATGAGGAGCTTCTTCGCCAACGCTCTCATCGGCAGCAGTTTCCCTCTTGATCAGTCGCCACGTTCTACACCGAATCAACCGACCCGGGCCGCGGCCCGACGAGTAAACGCCATAGCAGCCGCCCGCTCCCCTGGTTCGAGGAAGCCGACGGCGATGAGCACAAGGGGGTAGGCGAGCCAGAGGACGACCCTCGCCGTCATGTCCGCCCCCGGGGTTGAGGTAGGCCAGACCTCCGCCAGGACGAACAAGGCCAAGGCAACACCTACCAGACGGAGCATCCGGGTCCATTCATAGGGGAAAGGATAGACCCGTTGCGCAATGATCCAGACCAGGACGGCCATCACCCCATAGGAGATCATCGTAGTCCACGCTGCGCCCATGATTCCGTAGATGGGCACCAGCCAGAGATTCAGTCCTACATTGAGCAGGCCCGCCGTCAGCGTCACAACTGGAATCACCTTGGTCCGCTCCGTCCAGAAGAGAAAGCCTACCGGGATTATGTATAGCCCGTTGAACAGATAACCGCCGACGACCCAAGGCGTGATCCGATACGCACCGTGGAACGCTGGGTCGACCAGGAGGATCAGCACCTGCCGGATCAACAGGGCTATTCCCAGGCCAATAAAACACAGCACGGCGGCGTAGTAAGTGGCCAGGCGGGCAACCAGCGGATGGGCTTCCCCTCCACGATCGGCCAGGGTCCTAAACAGGAACGGCACCCATGCGGCGGTAAATGCGGTTATCACCAGACCGAGCGCCGCCCCGAACTGATAGCCCAGGGAATAGATCCCGAGGTCACCTAGGGAGACCCAGCGGGCGAGAACCGCACGATCTGAGACCTCGAGCATCCAGCCGGCCAGTGCATGGGGCACCAAGGGCAAACTGTAGAGCAGCGCCTTATGCAGCACACCCCATTCCAGTGCCAGCCTGATATTCCGTAGCGTGATGCCCAGATAGACGGGAACCAGCACCGCGCCGCCGATGAGACCGCCCAGCAGATATCCGTAGGCTCCTTCGTTTCGGATCACAACCAGCACCACCACCAGTGTCGTGGTCACGAGTGTCCCCGCGACCGTCAGGATCACATACGGACCCGGCCGTTCCCGAATCTGGAGGAGGTTCAGCGGAACCAGGCTGAATGTCGCCAGAAAGGCAGTCCAGATCGCAAACCGTATGTAGGGCGAAAAGGCGACGCCACGGAAGACCATCGGCACAACGTGGCTCCCGAAAACATCCAGCAACAAGGCCAGGGCCAGGGCAGACATCATGATGGCCAGCCAGATGGTTTCGGTGGTTCGCCGCCGCTCTGCCTCAGACGGACTGGCGAACCACATCCGTGTCATGGCGCTGTGAAGTCCCAGCGGGAAGATCACGGACAGAATCGAGATGATGGACAGCGTGACCGCGACAAGGCCGTAGTCCGCCGGCGTAAGGTGGCGGGTGTACAGCGGCAGCAGAAGAAAGGCCAAGGCCCGGAGGAGAACACTTCCTGCTCCGTAGACCAAAGAGCTCCCGAGCAGGCTACGCAGGCTCGCCCCCAGGCTCACAGGGCTAGCTCCCTTCGCGGGCCCGGCGCAGCTCCTCGTGCCGGCCCACGTCGAGCCATTCATCCTCGAGCACTTGGGCGCCTACGGGCCGGCAGCGTTGTAGCAGGGTCTCGAGCAGCGCCGTAATCGGATACTCCTCACCGGCGGGGACGTAGGTCAATGCTTCTGGAGAGAGCACATAAATGCCAGCGCTCACCAGCAGGCGCTGCGTTGGCTTCTCCCGCAGGCCGACCAGCCGATCCCCCTCGACATCGGCGACGCCGAACGGTATCTCGATCCCGTGCGGCCGCAGGCCGATCGAGGCGACAAATTCGCCAGCCGAGTGGAAGTCCACCAGGCTTCCAACATCGCATTGAGTCACCAGATCACCATTCACGACGACCAGGGGCAGCTCGGGTAGGGGTTGCAGGAGCGCGAGAGGGCCTCCAGTGCCGAGTGGCTCCCGCTCGCGGACGTAGTCGATCTCACATCCAAAGAGAGAGCCATCAGCAAAGTGCTCCTCGATGACGTGCGCCAGGTAGCTCACTGACAGCGTGAAGCGTCTGAATCCACAGCTCATCAAGTGCAGGATCAGTCGTTCGAGAATCGGCCGTCCGGCCACGGTGATCATGGGCTTGGGAACCGTCGCCGTGATCGGCTGGAGCCGAGTTCCCCGCCCACCGGCGAGAATGAGTACCCGGTTGGGCCGTTCAGCGGCCGATACCAGCTGTCGGAGAGTGTGCAGCCCGCAGAGCCGCCGGTCCGCATCGAGCACGGGAAGCTGCTCGATCTGTCGGGCGCGCATGATGTCGAGTACCTCGGCACGGCCCTGCCCTGGTGTGGCGAAGGCATAGTCGCGCCGCATCGCGTCAGCCAGCACGCGGCCGTCGAGCGGAGCACCGCGCAGGATTGCGCGACGAATGTCACCATCCGTAAGGCAGCCGATCACTCGACGCTCGGCGTCTACCACGAACGTGATGGCCTCGGCGCCGCGCTCGATAGCCTTCAACGCTTCGAGAACTGTGGCATCCGCCGGGATCGTCAGCCGCCCAAGGTCCAGGCCCCCGGAAAGGGGGGTCATCGTGCCGGAACCCCCATGACTCTCGCTCCGGCTGCGACGTCACGCACCACCACCGCCCCCATTCCGACGACTGCCCCCGCTCTCACCCTGGTATGGTCTCGTACCGTAGCGCCCATTCCGATGTAAGCACCCGCATCGACTCGCACGCCGCCGCCGAGTGCCGCCCGGGGCGCCAGCTGAACAAAATCCCCCAACACGACATCGTGCTCCACTATGGCCCCGGTGTTCACCACACAGTGCGCTCCAATGCGGGCCCCTGTCTGTATCACTGCTCCCGCCATGATGACAGTTCCCTCGCCTATGATCGCACCCGGTGAAATCCAGGCAGCGCCGTGGATCACGCTGGCCCACCCCCTCACCAGCGGCGTGACCCGGCGCACGGCCTCTTCCCGGCGCCCCCGAGGTTCGACCGCGCCAAACCCTAGCACGGCATGCAGGTCCCGCTCGGTCTCGAGAGCGTCCTCATCTCCCAAACGTCGAAGCCCAAGCCGCTGGATGGTCTCCAGGCAGGGCTCCGGATCGACGAACCCCACCAGCTCCGGCTGCGCGGCACTGGCGCGCGCCGCGTCGATGATCACTCGCGCGTGCTCGCCCCCACCGATGATCACGATACGCGCGCTCATACGCGACTGCAAAAGCGCTTGCGAGGCGGTCGGGGAATTTCCCACCGGAGCAGGGCTTCCACAATGCGCGGCGCGGCTAACCCGGCAGGATAGGTGCCGACTCCCGGCGCGGATCGCCCTGCAGCAACGGCGGTCCGTAACGCCGCCGCGATCGCTGACGCATCGGCCGGCACGTCGGTTACCAAGCCGTATCGAAGCCGTCCGCGCTGCCGATCGCCGACATTGATGACAGGCACGCCAAGCGCCGGGGCTTCGATGATCCCGCTGGAGGAGTTTCCCAGGACGGCCGAGGCAAGCCGCAGCAGGGACCAATAACGCCGGTCGCCCAGTGAGCTCACCAGGAGTACGTTCCGATGGCTGGGCACCCAGGTCCGCCAGAACTGGCTGATGTCGGCGCCGCCCTGGTCCGCGTTGGGCGATGTGACGACATAGGTAGCCGGGACCTTCGCCATCGCCGCGGCGACTGCCGCCACTTCCTCGGTGGGGGGCCCACCAAGCGTGGTGGGATGCACCGTTACCAGAACGATCGGAGCGTCGAGGACCGCCCCAAGGCTCGCCTCCAGCTCCTTGCGTGAGGGGAGATCCTCGCGATAGGCGTTGTCGAGGCCGGGTGCACCCACCACGACAACGGTCTTCGGATCCTCTCCCATCTGCACCACGCGCTCCGCATAGACTCGATGGCTGACCAGATGAAGATGACTCAGCTTGGTCAGCGCATGGCGGCACGCGTTGTCGATGGCTCCCTCGGATTCCTCCCCCCCGTGGAGATGAACCAGTGGCACCCGCTCGAGCGTAGCCGCGAGCCCAGCCGCCAATGTTTCGCTGCGATCTCCCAGAACCACCAGGGCATCGGGGCGATCCTGTCTCAACGCAGTTCCGACCTGCCCCAGCGCGGCCGCCGTGTCGGCGATCGAATCCGGTTGCTCGGCGAGAAAGCGCAGCTCTCGGACCGGCTGAACCCCATCCTCTCGCGGCCCCGCGAGCGGCTCACCGTACCTGGCATCGAGGTGCATTCCGCCGGCCCACACCGCCAGCTCGACGCCCGGGGTGCGGCGGAGCAGGAGAATGGTGCTTCGAAGAATGCCGTAATCCTGGCGCCCGGTAGTGAGAATCGCGAGCCGTCGAGGCTCAGACAAGGTGCTCCTCCCGGAGCATCTCTCCCCGCGCGAGCTCTACCCGCAGCGACCGCCCCACCAACCGGCCGATGGTCGAAGGGGGCAGACCGTTCCCGGGGCGTAAGGCCACCAGATCCTGCGGGGCCAGTACGTGACCGGCGGGGAGCGGCCGTGCCGCATGGACGCTCCGCCGCACCAGCCGGGCGTTCGCCGCTTCCGAGGGCGCGGGCCGCTTGATCCCATCTCCGAGCGTGGCCTCCGTCTCTCGAACGGCGGCCACCAGTTGGATGAGCTCACCCGGCTCGAGCGAGGCCCGGTGGTCCGGCCCAGGTAGTGAGCGGTCCAGGGTGAAATGCTTCTCGAGCAGGCTGGCCCCCGCCGCAACGGCGGCGATGCTGGGATAGAACCCTTCGGTGTGGTCGCTCCAGCCGACGGGCACCCCAAATGCGCGGCGCATCGTTTCAATCGCTCGCAGGTTGCAGTCAGCTGGAGCAGCGGGATAGTTGGTCACGCAGTGAAAAAGGGCAAGCGGCGGATTCCCGCTGGCTCGCACGACCGAGACCGCCGTGGCCACCTCGCTAAGCGTACTCATGCCGGTGGACACCAGCATCGGCCTGCCCTTCCTGGCCAGGTACGCGAGAAAAGAAAGGTTGGTCACCTCACCCGAGGGAACCTTGAATCCAGGTACGCCGAGGCCGTCGAGGAAGTCGGCACTCACGGCGTCGAACGGGGTAGAGAGAAACAGGAGACCCTTGTCCCGCGCATGCGCGGCCAGTGGCTCCAGTGCCTCCCGTGGGAGCGCGAGGCGCCGGAGCATCTCCAGCTGGCTCTCGGCCGACCCGGTGTTGGCGATCTGATAGGCCGCCTTCGGTGCATCGGCAGCAGCGAGCTGCTCGGGATCGAAGGTCTGGAACTTTACCGCGTCGGCACCGGCGGCCGAGGCGGCATCGACCAGCCGATGCGCCAGCGCCGGATCACCGTTGTGGTTGACGCCCGCCTCGGCGATCACGAAACAGGGGTGCCCGGGGCCGATGGTGGTGCTGCCAAGCCGGACTGTGCTGGTGGGGCCGGCGACGAGTTGAATCTCGGCGAGAGCCAGGTCCTCGGCGGTGTCGATGTCCACCGACCGCGATCGCGGCAGAACAACTCCAACGGTGAGACCCGACACGATGAACGATTGCTCCCGGCGCAGGAAAGCTACCGAGCTCACATATACCGCACCCGAAGGCCAGTAGGTGTCTGCAAGCTCCTGGCGCCGCGTTGCGGCCGCCGGCTTCCCGTGCCATTCGACGGTTCCCGCCCCAGTGAGCCGGAGGGCCAGGTCGGCAGGGTGCTCGGTCAGCGCCACAGAGATCACCGAAGGGCGCTGGGAGCTGGAGTACGCACTCCAGCACGCCAGGATGTCTTCGGCGGAGCGAAGCGGCGACGTCGGTTGGAGCAGCACCACCGTCTCGGCCGAGAATCCATCGCGCTCGAGGCGCTCCAGGGCGGCGAGACTGCTCTCGACTGTGGAGGTGGTGTCGGCAGCGAGCGCGGGCGGCCGCAGAAAGGGTACCCTGGCACCCCACCGGCGGGCCTCCTCCGCGATGGTTTCCGAATCGGTGTCGACCACGATCGTGGCGTCAGTGAGCCCGGCCATCCGGATGAAGTCGGCGGCGGCCTGCACGGAGCGCCCGACCAGACTCACTCCACCGATCGGACGCAGGTTCTTGTCAGGGAGCCCCTTCGACCCACCGCGGGCCGGTATGAGGCAAATCAGGCTCACTGAGCCTCGCTGCTCTCGTCCCAGACCACGTGGCGAAGCCGCCACTCGCCGCCTTCCCGCTTCCATAGATGAGGCGAGCGAAAACTGTCGGCCAGCTTCAAGAACGACTGGCGATCCATCACGGGCTGCGCGAACTGCCGAGAGGCCACCGGGAACTCTTTATCCCCGATGCTCAGGTAGTC
The DNA here is from genome assembly GCA_040007575.1 of Gemmatimonadales bacterium. Taxonomy (GTDB): domain Bacteria; phylum Gemmatimonadota; class Gemmatimonadetes; order Gemmatimonadales; family GWC2-71-9; genus CAVVWJ01. The sequence goes on along the minus strand of JBDTUV010000001.1, from coordinate 5,580 downwards.
GAATACCTGCTGGGCGAAGCGCTCGGGCCACTCGCCATCGAAACGCCGGACCAGCGCGACGCCTTCTTCCCGATTGATATCCCCGGACCGGATCTCCTGGGACGCGTCATACGTGGCCCGGCCGATGCCGAACTTCACATACGTGGTCCAGTAGTGAAAGTCATCGATCTTGTCATCGATGCTGTTGTACTTGCTGTACGTTCCGGTGGTCCGCTCGGGCGAGGCCTGGAAGCCGCCATGCTCGACGGCGTAGTAATAGCAGCTCTGCGGATGCCAACGGAGGTAGTACCCCAGGTAATGGACCTGCACCCCGCGCTCGGCGAGCCGGTTTGGGTTCGCCGGCAGATAGGGCTGGAGGTCGTTCCGATCGAGGCCGTAACTGGTCTCCACCTCCCGGACGGAGGTGCCCCCCAGGTGGAGGTCCGCGATGTTCTCGGCTGAGTAATACGATTCTCCGCGGAGGGCGCTGTTGGTGTCCTTGAGCGGGTTGCCGTATTCGGCTTCGTTCTCGCCATAGAAGACCAGCGGGAGATCGAACAGAAGTGCCATCTTGGGGGCCAGCGCCTTCTGGCCGAAGATGAACGGCTGAAACGGGTGAAACAGGTTCTCGACCGCTAGCCGCGTGAGAAGGCGGTGTACCCGGCCGTTGGGCATGCACAAGTAGTTGTCGAAGCCGGCATGAATCCAGGCCTGGTGGTTGCGCCACCCCCAGTCGGTATACATGTGCGGCGCCCAGGTCACCGTCAGCGGATGCATGCCGTACTTGTGCTTGAGCACGTGCGCCGCATAAAAGCTGTCCTTGCCTCCCGACCCGGGTAGCAGGCAGTCGTACGACCCATCGTGCCGCCGGTACCGGTCGCAGAGCTCGACCAACTGGCGCTCGCGCGACGCCCAGTCGATCTTGGTCCGCTTCAGCTCGGCATAGCGGCAGGCGTCACAGACCCCTTCGGCATCGAACCGGATCGTCTCCTTCTTGCTGTCACCCGTATGCTGATATTCGACCGTGGAATTCGGCCGCTGGTTGGAGATCACGCAGCGGGTGCAAAACTTCACCTCCCGCGGCAGCCCATACCTGACCTCGAGCTGCTCGGAAACCTCAGGCGACGCCATACATCCACACCTTTGTCAACGAGGAGCGACCTGCCGCCAAGCTTCGACCCGGCGGGCGAACTCGCGATAGAGTCGGAGCCCGTGAGGACCACTGCGCTCAGGATGGAACTGGCAACCGAAGACGTTGCCCCGGGCCACTGCTGAGCAAAACTCCGCACCGCCGTACCGGGTTACCCCGATACTGATCCGAGGATCGGCAGGAACAACACGATACGAGTGTACAAAATACATGTACTCCCCATCGGGGGTAGCCTCGAGCGGTGTGTCCCGCCAGGGATCTTCCGTCTTTCCGGATGGCCGCCGAACACTGTTCCAGCCGATGTGCGGGACCTTCAGCTCGGTGCCATTCCCGTCTCGGCTGGGAAAACGGACTATCTCCCCGGCGAGAATTCCTAGGCCCTGGTGCCGGGTGAATTCGGATCCCTGCTCCATGAGCATCTGCATGCCGAGGCAGATCCCCATGAGAGGTGTCCCTCGTTCGGCAACCGAGCGGAGGGCGTCGCTGAGGCCGGTCTCATCCAGGAAGGCCATGGCGTGCGGCATTGACCCCACGCCGGGCAGAAGCACGCCATCGGCAGCCAGGACCTCTTCCGGGGAGACAGTGATCGCCGCCTGGAGCCCCACGTGCTGGCAGGCTCGATGGACGTTGTACAGGTTCCCGGTGCCGTAGTCCACGATGGCGACCCGCTGCGGTACGTCAGACATGCGCGACAAGGGGTCGCGACACAAAGCCGCGATCAGTGAGGTAGGCTTTGAGCTGAATGAGATCGATATCCTGCACCTTGGCAAATCCGGGACGCTGCAGATGTGCCACATTGATCTCGGGCGAAAACTGGTTCGGCTCGGCCAAGTAGCGACGGGCCTGATTGTAGTGTAGAAGGGAGGCCAGCGAGGCCGCCGCCGCACCGGTGCCAAGAACCTGGGCCACGTGCTCCGCTGTGCCCGCTCCACCACACGCGATCACGGGCACCGGCACCGCGCGGGCGATCCGCTCAGTCAGGTCGAGGTCGTATCCCTTGCCGGTCCCCTCCCGGTCTATGGACGTGACCACGAGTTCTCCCGCCCCCAGCTCGGCGGCCCGCACCGCCCAGGCAACGGCGTCCAACCCGGTCTTTTCTCGGCCGTTGTCGGTGTACGCTTCGTAGCTGCCGTCGGACCTGCGGATGGCCTCGACCGACACCACGATGGTGGATGACCCGAAGCGCCGGGCCGCCTCTGAGATGAACTCCGGCCGGCGCACCGCCGCGGTGTTCAAGGTGACCTTGTCAGCACCCGCCCGTAACACCCCGCGGATATCGTCGAGGCTGCGCAGACCGCCACCCACGGCCAACGGAATGAAGATCTCGTCCGCCGTGCGCTCCACCAACTCCAGCAGGCTGTTTCGACCGTACAGGCTTGCGACTACATCCATGAACAACAGCTCGTCGGCTCCCTGCTCGTAATACTGGCGCGCGAAGGCCTCCGGCTTGCCGAGCACTCGAAGACCCTCGAGATGCACCCCCTTCACCAGGTTCGGCCCCTTCACATCGAGACGGGGAATGATGCGCGTGATCATGGTCCCGGAGTCTTTAGAGCCCCCCGAGCTGTCTTGATGCCACTGGGGAGATTGATGATGCGGCGGGCAAGACCTTCCGCAACGCTGAGATCCATGCGCGGTGCGGATGCATACATCGGGAGATGGTGCATCAGCGTCCAGGCCGGACGCGTCGTCAGGCCGGCTGAATTGGTGGTTTCGAGAACTGCATCCCGCTGAGCAGTGAGGTCCGCATCCAGGAGCAGGACATTCAGCCAGTAGTTGCTCTCCCCGGACGGTGGCTCCAGAAAGAACCGGGCGCCTGCTACCTCCTCGAAGGCGTGCGCATAACGCAGGGCCAGAGCCCGTTTATCCCTGACGAAGCCAGGCAGCTGCTCCAGCTGAGCGCATCCCAGAGCGGCGTTGATGTTGGGCATGCGGTAATTGTAGCCCACCATATCGTGCTGGAACTCCCAGCGGTGGGGAAGCCTTGCGGTGGTCGTGAGGTGCTTGGCCAGTCGTCCCAGCGCTTCGTCATTGGTAAGGACGGCACCACCACCTCCTGTGGTTATGGTCTTGTTGCCATTGAAGCTCAGTGCGCTGAGCCTGCCCGCATTCCCAGTATGCACGCCCTTGTAGATCGATCCGATGGATTCGGCGGCATCCTCGATAAGCACCAAGCCGTACTTCTCGCATACCGCCAGAAGCGGATCGAGATCCACCGGGTGACCGTAAGTATGCATCGGAACGACGGCGCGGAGGGCCCGGCCCGTGGCCCGGTTGCGCAAGCCATCAGGGTGCCGCTCAGCCGCTCCCGCCAGATACGCGTCGAGCTTCTCGGGGTCCACCCCCAACGTCTGGTCGCTGCTGTCCACGAAATGCGGGATGGCCCCACAGTAGGCGACTGCGTTCACAGTGCCGACAAACGTAAGAGCCGGCACCAGAACCTCATCTCCCGGCTTGACACCGCCGAGGAGCATGCAGATGTGGAGCGCTGCGGTTCCGTTGACCACAGCCACAGCCCGCCGAGCACCCGTCAGGTGTACCAGGTCCCCCTCGAAGCGGTCGACGAACGAACCGACCGACGAGACCCAGCCGGTGTTCACGCACTCGAGCAGATAGGCCGATTCGTTTCCGGCGACGACCGGCTCGTGAAGCGCCTGGGGGGCATGGGGGTCGGCACATGCGGCGCGAATGGCGCGGACGACGCTGTCAGGCAGCGCCGCGGCTATCTGGGATCTTCCTACCGCCCGGCGGGAGGTCTCATACGCCATAGAGATTCGGGCGAAAGCGGCCGAGGTTGGCGCCGATCCAGCGGGCAGTCTCCGCCAGACCTTGATCCAGCGATACCGTCGCCTCCCAGGCCAGGAGTCGCTTGGCCAGCGAAGGGTCCGACTGGAGTACCTGCACCTCGCTCCGCTCCGGGCGGACGCGGGCAGGATCCTCCTCGAACGTGGCCTCCACGCCACAGGCCGCGCAAGCGGCTCGAAAGACATCGGCAATCGACTCGCTGCGCCCGGTCCCCAGCTGGATCGTCTGACCGTCCAAGCCCGGGCACAATCCGGCCGCGAGGAAGCCCCGAACCGTGTCGCTGACGAACGTGAGATCGCGCCGCGGGGTCACGCTACCGAGACGCACCTTACGCTCACCACCGAGAAGCTGCGACAGGATGGTGGGAATGATGGCCCGCGCAGACTGCCGTGGGCCGTAGGTGTTAAAGGGGCGAAGCACTACGGCCGGGAGGTTGAAGCTGGTAGAGTAAGCCTCGCAGAGCTTGTCAGCTGCGATCTTCGTGGCACTGTACGGCGACTGTCCCTTGAGTGCATGCCGTTCCGTGATGGGCAGCGTGTCGGGGGTGCCGTAGACCTCGCTCGTGGACGTGTGGATCAGTCTTTCGCAGCCGTGCCGGCGTACCGCCTCGAGCACGTTTAGGGTCCCTCGGACGTTGGTATCTACGAACGACTCCGGAGCCACATAGCTGTATGGGATCGACACCAGCGCGGCGAGGTGGAAGACCACTTCCATCCCTTCGCACGCCCCGGAGACGAATTGGGCATCACGAATGTCGCCCAAACGTGTCTCCAGCGCTCCGGGCGAGTCCGAGACGAGCTGGTCCAGCCAGCCGTACGACCCGTTCGAGTTATAGAAGCAGAAGGCGCGTACCTTGGCCCCCGACTGGACCAAGGCCTCCGTGAGGTGGCTGCCGATAAAGCCATCGGCGCCCGTCACGAGAACCTTGCGACCCTTCCAGCTCACCGGGCCCTGCCAAAAGGCTGACAAACCGGTCCGCAATGCAATCGGCCGTCCACTAGACCTCCAGCGGCAAGGCCACCCGCCTCCCGTCGCGGGCGGACTGATACGTGGCGATCAGAATCTCTAGGGAATGGAGCCCTTCACGCCCATCGGTATCAGGCAAAGCCTCCCCCCGCAGCGACTTGATGACATTGTCGTAGTACAGCGGGTGCCCGAAGCCATACACCGACGTGGTATCGTAGCTCACCTGCTCGACCCTGGCATCGTCCGGGTCGGTATCGGCAAACTCCCAGTGGTCGATCCGGTTGACCGCCACGCCGCCGATCCGGACCGTCCCCTTCTCTCCGATGATCGTGATCGAGCCCTCGAGGTTCTTGGGGTAGGTGAGCATGGTGACATTCATCGAGCCCAGCGCGCCGGTGCGCCAGCGGATGCTGACCACACCCGTGTCCTCGACCTGGATGTTCCGCTCCAGGGTCGCGGTGTAGGCCTGGACGCTCTCGACCGGGCCGATAAGCCAGTCAAGCAGATCCACGTAGTGGCTCGCCTGGTTCATGAACGCCCCACCATCGAACTCCCAGGTACCCCGCCAAGGGGCGCTGTCGTAATAGGACTGTGGCCGGCTCCAGAACACGTTGATGTTCACCATGTAGATCGCCCGCACGGCCTGCAGGTACTCGCGCATGCGCGGCGCCGGCGCCGTC